>WQSA01000158.1 GCA_009788135.1 Candidatus Fibrimonadales bacterium | reverse complement strand
GACGCTTTGCAGTATATAAAGAGCAGAGGCTTTAGCGACTCGGTTAAATTGATTCATTTCCATTTGGGCAGCCAGATTACCAATATACGCCGCATAAAATCTGGGCTCAGGGAAATTGCTCAGTTTTACGCAGAAATAAATGCGTTGGGATTCAATATAGAGTTTGTGGATGTTGGCGGCGGTTTGGGCGTTGATTACGATGGCACCAACAGCACGCATTCAAGCTCGGTTAATTATTCCGTGCAGGAATACGCTAACGACGTTGTTTACGCAATTGCCGAGACTTGCGAAAGGCTGGGGCTTGCATACCCCAATATAATCGCCGAGTCTGGCAGGGCGCTAACCGCTCATCATAGCTTGCTGGTTTTTGATGTTCTTGAGCGAACCGCTCCTGCGTTTTTTGAAGATGTAAAAAGAGAAATAACCGATGAAGATCCTGACTTCCTGAAAGATTTGCATTCTATTTACAAAGGGCTTGTGCAGAAAAATCTGAATGAGAGCTGGCACGATACCCTTCAAATTCACGATGATGTTTTGAACAGCTTTCGCGTGGGAACCATTAATCTGGAAAACCGTGCTATCGCAGAGCGTTTGTTCTGGTCAATTGCCCGGAAGGCGAACCGCATAGCAAAGGATATGCGCCATTCTCCGTATGAGCTTGATGTGCTGCCCAGACTGCTTGCTGAAAAATATTTCGGAAATTTCTCTCTTTTCCAGAGCTTGCCTGATGCTTGGGCCATAGACCAGATTTTCCCGATTATGCCAATTCAGCGTTTAAACGAAGAGCCTACGATAGATGTGACCATTCAGGATATCACGTGCGATAGCGATGGGAAAATTGAGTTGTTCGTAAATCGCGATGAGATAAGCAGAACTTTGCCTCTTCATGTTTTAAAGGAAAAGGAGCCTTATTATCTGGGTGTTTATCTGGTTGGCGCATATCAGGAGATTTTGGGCGATTTGCACAATTTGTTCGGAGACACAAACGTTGTGCATATAGGCTGCAAGAGGGATTCTTACGAGATTGAAAAGATTATTGCCGGAGAGTCTGTTTCCGATGTTTTGGAGTACGTGAACTTCTCGGACAAAGTTTTGGTGCGCACAATGGAGAATTGGGTTAAAGACGCAATTCAGGATGAAAAGATTTCCAAGCAGGAAGGCCGAGAATTTCTGAGCATATACCGCTCCGGGCTGTATGGCTACACTTACTTGGAGTGAAGTTTTCTATATTATCATCTATGAAGAAAAAATTCAAAATTATGTCTCGTTTTGCCGAAACCAGCAAAATAAGTCTCGTGGGGATTTTTGCGGGATTGTTTTGCGTTGTATTCGCAGTGGTTTACACCATTGCTTATTATGCGAAGAATCGGGAATAAACTTCGCCGTTCTTTAGCCGCAAAATTTTGTTTGCAATTATTTCCATAACCTCTATGTCATGCGAAATAAAAATCAAGGAAAGGTTTAACTCTTTGCGCAGATCGCTTAGAAGATGCAGAATTTGCGCTTGAACGCTAACATCAAGCGCAGAGGTTATCTCGTCGCATATCAAAATTTTCGGTTCTAAAACAAGAGCGCGTGCCAATCCTATGCGCTGCCTTTGGCCTCCGGAAAATGCGTGCGGAAATTTGTTCAAATCTGCGTTAGAGAGACCTACCAAATCAAGCATCTTCTTTGCTTTTTCAGTTGAAGCTCCTCTTGCCAATAGGGGAGTTGCTACAATTTCCAAAACGGTTTTTCTCGGATTTAGCGAAGAGTATGGGTCTTGGAACGCCATTTGCATTTTGTTGCGAACCGTTGAGAAAGATTTTTTTTGATATGGGTTTATTTTCTCGCCAAAAAGTTCATAAGTTCCTCCTTGCTCCCAGGGTACAAGCCCTACCAACGCATTTGCAATTGTGCTTTTTCCGCTGCCGGATTCACCTGCAAGAGCCAGAACATCGCCTTCTTCAAGAGAAAAGGAAATATTTTTCAAAGCGTGAACTACGCCGCCCTTGGAGCGAAAGGTCACGGAGAGATTTTGAATGTTTAGAATTTCACGCATAAGAGCAAATATCCTTGGTTATGCATTCGTCTTTTGCAAATTCGCATCTGAATCTAAATCTGCAGCCATCGTCAAAATCTTTTGGGTTTGGAACGGAGCCTGGGATTGGTTTTAAGTCTGCAAGGGTTTTTCCTTTTGAGGGAACAACTCTCAGCAGAGCTTTGGTGTATGGGTGCTTGGGAGCGTTTAGAACATCGGCGGTATTGCCGCATTCCGCTATGCGGCCGGCATACATTACCGCTACTCGATCCGAGTATTTTGCAGCTAAGTGGGCGTTGTGCGTTATCAAGAGCATGGCGGCATTTTCGCTTTTGCACAGATTTTTCAGCAAGTCCATAACAGCGGTCTGTATGTTTGCGTCAAGAGCGGTTGTCGGTTCGTCTGCAATCACGAGCGCAGGCTTTGGAGCGAGCGCCATGCAAATCACAATTCTTTGAAGCATGCCTCCGCTCATTTCGTGAGGATAGCTTTTCAAAATTCGCTCGGGATCCTTGAACTCGGCTTTTGCTAGGAGTTCTTTTATCCTTTTTAATCGTTCTTCTTTTGGCATAAAGCGAACAGATTCCAAAAGCTGCGCTCCTATGACGACTACGGGATTCAATGCCTGCATAGGCTCCTGAAAAACGCAGCCAATTTTCTTTCCGCGAATTTCGCGCATATTTTTTTCAAGTTTTTTCCCCTCGAAAATTATTTCTCCGCTTGCGATTTTTGCGCTTGGATAGGGGAGAAGTCCNGGAATTGCCATTGCGGTTACGCTTTTTCCGCACCCNGATTCTCCCATAAGAGCGAAAATTTCACCGCTTGAAATGCTAAAAGAAACNCTGTCCGTAACTTGCGTNCCGTTGAAAGCCACGGATAAATTGCGCACGGAAAGAATTTCAGAACTCATAATTCACAAAAAATCCGGAGAATTGAGGGGTTGCAAATGGAGTGATATGGAGTTGAGAGAAATTTGCAGAAGTTTGCCTGTGAATTCGCATAGCGTCAAGGATTGCCAAAACTCTGTTCAGGGCCATTGCGCCCAGCGAAACTTGGAATGCTATTTTTGCAATGCGATGGCGCTTTAGCATTTCGTTATACTCTTTCATTCTCGCTGTGGTTTCGGGATTGTCGCTTGAGCCCCAATCCCAGATGTAGCCTGGTTCATAAGGATATGCATGATCTATTGCAAGTCCCGCTCGAATCATGGCTTGGTTGTAGTCTTCGTTGTTGTCCGGGCTGGAGTTTTGGTAAAGGGGTCCGCCTCTGCTTCTGTAATCTCCCATAAGGCTAAGAAAATCCAGGTCTTTGGGGGCTCCTTCTGCACCGGCATGCCTAACCGCATAGCCTCTTGCATTTTCCAATTGGCTATCGCCATAAAGCCATGTTGAGCCGGTTGCAACCCACAAAGCGGCATCTACCCAGAAAAACGCTGCGGCTCTGGATTTTTCTCCCAAATAATAATGCCCCGCTCCAGGCAGCACGGCAGAAGCCGCTATGGACAAAGCCAAGCTTTTATCCCTGTTTCTAGATAAATTATCGTCAACGGAAATAACGGTCTGGGAATAGGAATAAAATGCAGAGATTAGAATTAAAACAGTGGAGAGTGGAGAGTGGAGAGTGGAGAGTGCTTTCAACCCTGAAAATATAGCATTTATGTTTAAATAACTCTCAATTCTCAATTCTCAACTCTCCACTAAAAAAGATACATTAAGTTAGTTTCTGCTCTGAAGTTTTCGCCGGCGGTGAAGTTGCTGTTTAAGCGGATTTTATCCAAAAAGGAAATTTTTTCTTCGTAAAGGCTGTTGTTGTGGGCTTTTGCGGAGAGAGCTGCGTCTATGGCCGAGATTATGTGGTTCAATAGTATCGCTCCAAAAAAAATAGCTTGCCTGTCTGCAAAAGCGGTTGCTTTTTTTCGCATTGAAACGTACTCTTTGCGGTTTTCGGATGTTCCAAGCCAAACAAATTTTCCAGAATTGATGTCGGCTTCAGCCAGAGAATTTGGTATCACGTCTTCCCAGCCAAGAATAAAATCCTCGCTTGCAATGGTTCTATAAAATGCCGAAGGGTCGTAAAGAGGCCTGCCTTTATTCTTTTCGTAAAAATCGTAGCCATATATAAAAGAAACGCATTTGCTATCGCTTCCCCCAGCGCTTGGGCCATAAGCGGCTTTGCAATAGTTTTCCCTTTCAGAACCGTAATTGATTTGAAATATTTCTCTGTTTGCATCTTCATAAACGGAAATGCTGTTCATAGCTTCTTCGTATCTTCCAATATCAAAATGGATTTTTGCAAAATTCTGATATTTTTTCACCTGTTTATCGTATTTATATACGCTGTGGTAGTATAAGCCTGTTATAAGGGCAATCTCTTCTGCCAAATAAAAAGTACCTCTTATATATCTAGGTTGCCCGCCTACATAAAACTGCCCGGAGCCTGGCACTATCAAAGACATGAACATGGCTCTGCGTGGGCTTTTATAGGTGCCTTTTGCATTGTCAAGCGAGTGAACTCTGGAAACATTCACTGTTCCAAGCAGTTCAGCGCGTTTGTCAGCTTCGCTTTTCTGCTCTTGTTCCTGAGCAAAAGCCAAAGTTATTAAAAAAAGTATTAGGAAAAATCGCATTCTAGCGTAAATTTAGAAATTTCTATAGTAAGCACTGAAAAACTTAGATTTCATGGTTTAATTGAGAATTGAGAATGGAGAATTGAGAATAAAAAACTTATTTTTGAGTGATTTTAGCCATTATATGCGGAAATTATTCTCCATTCTC
>WQSA01000157.1 GCA_009788135.1 Candidatus Fibrimonadales bacterium | reverse complement strand
CAATCCTCTATGTCTTTGTATTCGTTTTCCAGCTCTCGGTAAAATTTGCGAGCTTCGCCGGTTTTGTCTTGGGAAAGCAAAACGCTTATCAAATAGACATAAGCTTTGGC
The DNA here is from genome assembly GCA_009788135.1 of Candidatus Fibrimonadales bacterium. Classification (GTDB taxonomy): domain Bacteria; phylum Fibrobacterota; class Fibrobacteria; order Fibrobacterales; family Fibrobacteraceae; genus Fibrimonas. The sequence continues at coordinate 4,695 of WQSA01000157.1, read as the reverse complement.
AAGGCGCAAAGTTGAATAATTCGCCTTATTTTCCATTATTCCGTAAAGCCATGCCAGAGCCGTGTGCATATGGTCGTCTATGTCAATTTCCTTAAGAGCGAATTTGCACATCATAAAATTGCTCACAACTATGTCAAAACCATCCGTTGTGCGTTGCTCACCCATATGCTTCAAACTGAATTCATTCAAGAGCCATGAGATGTAGGCCGCGCTCTTTTCCCTTGGAACTCTGAAAAAATATTCTTCGCCGGCGCCGCTGTAGCCCATAGCAAGATTGCGGCGCAAATGCGTGGTGTTGGAAAGCCTGGCTCTGTTTTCCTGAGTTAAATGCGATTCATGGCGTCCTTCCGGGAACACTATCGTAAACCAGTCAAGCCTGGTGGAAGCGTAAAAGCATTTTGGACAAGTTGCAACTTGATAGCAAGAGAAGTCTATAGCATTGGGATCTGGCTCATCAGGCTCGAAAACCGGAACTATTTCATGTTCGCTCCACCTTTGCTTGTAATAATTCTCATCAATTATAAAGCCGGTTACATTATCGTGAGAGCATAGCGGGCAAATCATTTTCAGATTGCGAAAAGGGCCTTTGCCTTCTGAAAGTCTGAAAAAAGTTTTTTTCAATTCAGGATTGATTTCGTGAAAATCGCGCTCAAACTCTACTATTGTGGAATAAACCAGAAATGTTTTTACAGTGCTGAGCTGTTCTTGTACGCTACCAGAAACGCCAAAGAATGCAATCTTGCGTTTTTCTTTGCTCAATTGCTCGTAAATATTTTTGAAAAACATCATCGCGGCGCCGTCTATGCGTTGAGTTGCACGCATATCAAAAGCCATATCCAGCTTTGAATCCTTAATTTCATCCATTAAAAATAATTTGTACTTAAGTACTTGAGCGGAGGTAAATTCTTGTCCGGCATCGTAGCACATATAATGCCCACGGATTTGTTTAGATAAACTCATAAGTGATAGGAATATAGTAAATTTAATTTGCCATTGCTGGCTATGGCGGTGTAACCCTCGTGTATAGGGTACAAAGGCTCTCCGTTTTCGGAAAAAAGGGCCTTTTCGCCTTTTAAAGTGGAAAATGAGCCCCCGGCTTCTGCAAAAATCAATGGATAGGGAGCTATGTCCCAAAGCGACACCACAGGGTCTGCCATTACCTCCGCCTTACCGCAGGCAACCAGGTAATATCCAAAACAATCTCCCCAGCCACGGTAAAGCTTTGCATTTTTGCGAATTCTGGCAAACCACTTCCCGTAGCCTTTGCTCTCCATGGTGTTTATGGTGCCTGAGAGAACCAGGGAATCTTTAAGTTCGCCAACTTCCGAGACTCTAATTGGCCTGCCTTCGTCTGCAAACGCTCCGCCACCCTCGGTTGCCCAAATTTTGCTGCCCAAAGCTGGAAGCTGAATTAAGCCTGCAATGGGAGCTCCTTTTTTTAAAATCGCAATGATTGTCCCAAACAGGGGAACGCCATGTATAAACGATTTTGTGCCATCTATAGGGTCCAGCACCCATTGATATTCGGCATCCGGATTTTCTTGCCCAAACTCCTCGCCTATAAAGCCGAATTCCGGGGTTTCCTTTTGCGCAAAGTTTCTCACAAGCTCTTCAGTTTTTTTGTCCGCTATGGTGACAGGCGTGGAGTCCGCTTTCCATTCAACGCTAAAAGAGGTTTTCCAATGTTTGAGAATTTCGCTTTGGGCAATATCGCCAGCGCGGAGTGCCAGAGATAGAAGGTCTCTCTCCATCAGTATATATCCCTTCCTTTCAAGCGCATATTTATCATCAAGCCAACGAGAATCATGCAAGTGATAACGAATGAACCGCCGTAAGACAAGAAGGGCAAAGGCAATCCCGTGACAGGCATCAAGCCTATGGTCATGGCTATATTTACGAATGTATGGAAAAACAGTATTGTGGAAGCTCCGGCAACAAGCAGATTCACAAAGCTATCCGTATGCACTCGGCATATCATAATACATCGCAAAAACAAAATGAAAAACAGAACCAAAACCACAAATATTCCCGCAAAGCCGAACTGCTCGCCCAAAACGCTGAATATGAAATCCGTGTGCTTCTCTGGCAAGAATGCCAAATTCGTTTGCGAGCCTTCGCCAAAGCCTTTGCCAAACATACCGCCGCTGCCTATTGCAACCTGCGACTGTATAACCTGGTAACCTTCGCCCTTGGGGTCGCGCATCGGGTCTAAGAAAGTTAGAATGCGGCTTCGCTGATGGTCTTCCATTGAATTCCAAGTTATCTGGCTTATATAGCCTGATCCCAAGTCAAGCGTCATTACGAGGATTATCAGCCAAATTGGAAATTTGAACTTTATAGAAACAAAGAATACGCATATTATCAATAAGCTCCAGTAGAGAGCAGAAACTGCGGAAAGTATAATGCTCACCGCAGGGCTTATGAACAAGAACAAATCCACAAGCCTGAATCCCGCCCAGTAAAACTGCACAAGAGTCATGGCGGTGAAAACCAGAGCCGTGCTCAGATTGGGTTGCTTTAGAACGAGCAAAAACGGAACTACGAACATTATGCCTGGGACAATCAAAGTTTTTGGTTGCTGAATGCTAACCCTGTTTTTTGAAAGCCAAAGCGAGCTTGCTAGCAAATAAGCGATTTTGGCGAATTCAGAGGGTTGAAATCTGAAACCTCCAAAGTCAAGCCAGCGGCCAGCGCCTTTTGACACGTGCCCTGAATCCATAACGAACAGCAGAGCTATAATGGCAATAGCGTAAGAGAAATAAGCTATGTTTTTCCAAAACTTGGCTGGCAAAAAAACTACAACCACAGCCAGCATAATGCCAACCGCAAAATGAACTATCTGTTTGAACCACTCTGTTTTATACCAAATCAAATCCGTATTGCTTGTAGCTGAATATACAAGCGCAATCCCTATTCCTATAAGGGCGAAAAGCGAAGTCATAAAAAACCAGTCTATTCTTTTCATTTTACCGCCTTTTGCGAAGTGTCAGGGTAAAAATAAGCATGCAAAACCCGTTGCGCTATGGGAGCGGCCATCGCGCCGCCGCCGCCAGCATTTTCCAAAATCACGCCCACAGCTATTTCCGGTGCATCAAGAGGGGCAACTGCCGCAAACCATGCATGGGTTTTATCTCCCTGCGGATTTTCCGTGCTACCTGTTTTGCCGCCCACAACAACGCCTGGAACAATGGCTCTGCGAGCCGTGCCGCCAGGAGCGTTTACCGCTTCATACATACCTTTGAGTACAAGCTTCCTTGCGTGCTCTGCGATTCTTCCTTCGCTTATTTTTTTCGGAGGGATTTCTCTGAGCAATTTTCCTTCTGGGCTTCTGATTTCCTTTAAGAAATGCGGCCTGTACAAGCCTTTGCCCCAGGCAAGCGCTCCCATCATCGCCGTTTGCTGCAAAGGCGTAACCAATAACGCGCCTTGCCCAATTGCGATATTGAGAACTTCTCCGTGGCTCCATTTCCAGCCTCTTCTCTCAAACAATTTTTCATAAGCNGCGGAGTCTATCAATTGCCCGGAGCGTTCGTTGGGCAAATCCACGCCAAGCGCAGCGCCAAGACCGAAGTTCCTGCCCATCTCGGCAATTCTTCTGTTTCCTATATCCAAACCTGCCTGATAAAAGAACACATTGCAGGATTCTCTGAGCGCTCCAACAACGTTTAAAGTGCCGTGCCCGGAAGCTCTGTGGCATTTTGCATATCTGTTTCCAAACTTAAATCCGCCCATGCAGCTTTTGTATTTGGAGTACTCCGATATAATGTTGGCTTCCAAGCCTGCCGCCGCCGTAATTATTTTGAAAACGGAACCAGGCGCATAAGCTCCGCTTATAGCCCTGTTTGTGAGCGGTTTTGCAGTGTCTAGAGCAACAGAAGCCCATGCTTTGTGGAGTTCCTTTTTTTCCAAAGAAAATATATTCGGATCTAGCGGCGGGCGGCTTACCATAACATATATTTCGCCGTTTTGAGGATTGAGCGCAACAACGGCTCCCTTAAANCCATCTGGAATAGCCTCTTCCGCAATTTCCTGCAATTTCCAGTCTATTGTGGTTACAATGGTATTTCCNGAAANNGCTTTGACAAACGGCATACCATCCACAGGGCCCATTTCGCGGCCCATGGCATTCACCTCAATATACCGAAAACCGTTTTCGCCTCTGAATTCCTTTTCATAGCTGAACTCCAAGCCTTTTTTGCCAATTCTATCTCCCATTGAATAATGCGAATTTTCCGGCAATTCAAGTTCCTGNTCGGATATTTCGCCTGTATAGCCGAATATGTGGGCTCCATACTCGCCAAATGGATAGTCTCTGCGCGATTCAACCAGAATTTCAATGCCGGGCAATTCTTCTGCACGTTCTTCAAAAAGCGCGACTACTTCCGGAGCAGCATCTTCTATAAGCCGTTGATATTTGAATTTCTGCCATCTGCCTCTTTCAAAGGAAAATGCAAGCGCCGCTGAATCCAGCAATCTTTTTTCATTTTGATTTGTTATTCTCAAAAGCCTGTTGAAAACGCTGTCTCTCTCGGGCTTGGTTTTGAGCCTGTTGTACAGCAGAGATATTTGGTAAGATGGCCTGTTGCGAACCAAAGTAACTCCGTTGCGGTCTAAAATATAGCCTCTGTTCGCTTTTATATTGACCTTGCGAATGCGGTTTTCCTCGGCTCTTTTCAAGTTGTTTTCGTATTCAAA
>WQSA01000156.1 GCA_009788135.1 Candidatus Fibrimonadales bacterium | reverse complement strand
TATAATAGCGGTACTTATGCTCACAAAGACATTGCGTTTGAATTTGCTTCTTGGATAAGCGCAGAATTCAAATTTTACCTTATCAAAGAATTCCAACGCCTCAAAGAAGAAGAGCAAAAACAGCTAGGTTGGTCGGCAAAGCGGGAGCTCGCAAAAATAAACTACCACATTCACACTTCCGCTGTTAAACACAACCTTGTTCCGGCCACACTCACGCCACAGCAGACTTCCATTGTTTACGCCAGTGAAGGCGATGTTTTGAACGTTGCTCTTTTTGGAATGACTGCGAAGCAGTGGCGGGATAAAAACGCTAATTTAAAGGGGAATTTGCCATTATGGAGGTAATGTGGAAAATAATATGGGAACCGCTATATCAACGTGGTCGCAATTGGCTTCGCCTAAAGCGTCCATTTCAAAAAGCAACTGATTAACCCCGCTCAACGATATGTCAAGCTGATATTCGCCGCCATGAAGAAGCTTCCCCGTATCTGCAAGCAGCTTGCCATCGCCAAGCACTTTCACCTGAGCGCCGTTGCTGCAAAACTCGTCTTCATCCAAGCCTATAACCGCAGTCAATCTCTGATATTTGCCGTCTAAATTATAACGAAGCATTCCGCCGGCATGCGTGCCTATACCTTTTTTATAATGCTTTTTTGCAATGGTAAATGGCTTGCCCGTAACAGACTTATCCATATGCAAATTGCCCCATTCCTGGCGATGCTCAGAAGGAGCCCCAAGCCACTCGGCATTCTCCGGCAATTCAACATACACTTCCTGCGGAACAAAAAGCTGAACTGCAGAACCGTCTTCCTTTAACTTTGCCGCAACAAGCCGATAATTGTTCGTAATAACTGTGTTGAAAACAATATCCATCGGGAAAAGCTGCTCAAAACGATCGCACACCGTAGCTATGCGGCGCTCAACGGCCTTTTTGTGATAAGTCTGGCTATCCCAGCAATCCAAACCCTTTATATAATAAACCTCGCCCTCGTATTTCTGCAAAAGAGAGCGCAATTTCTGCGGATTCAAGGAGTTGTAATGAATGGCGCTCATTCCATATCCTATAAAATGCCAGGGCCTTGAATATACAAATATGCGATTTTTCTCAGGCTCATTTTTCAGCCATTTATGAATTTCTACTTCTTCCGTTGTCAAATGATTTCTGCTGTACATTATGTTCTTTTCAAAACTCTCATTATACCTCAAAGTATTTCCCCACAAAACAGCAGCGCTCGCAAGCACAAAGAACAAGCGATTCTCAGCAGGCAAAAGCAGGCCAACTTTGTCTATGAAAAATGCGCAGAAAAACGCCATGGCAGGAAACACTATAAGCGTATATCTCTGATTTATCTCAATGGTCATATCGCCAGAAACATTGTTCAAGACCATAAAAACTTGCGGAAAATACAGAATGAAAAAGAACAATATATTCCTATGATGTCCCTTTATAGCAAAAATCAGCAGCAAGGCAATTCCGCAAACGGTCAAAATGCTAAACGAACTCAAAAACGGATTTCTGAGCAAACCCTTGTCAAGCGCAGTGTTTACGCTTATATTCCAAGCCTGTTGCAAATTGCTCAAAAAATGCCCATGCGCATCGAACTCGCCGCCCTGAAAATTATAACCTTGATAGTAACTTATGGTCAAAAGCACTGGAATGCAGAAAAAAGAAATCACAACCAAAAATGTTGGAAACGGGGATGCAAGGATATGCTTTAGTTGAGAGTTGAAAGTTGAGGGTTGAGGTTTTTTCATTCTGAAGAATGAGAGAATTACGAATGCGCCCAAGCAGAACACGGTTTCTTGCCTTGTTTGCGCAAAGAATGCCAAAACCAATGCGAGCAAAACCCAGTGCTTTATGGTGTTTCTATCCCATGCCCATTTCCACAGGAAAACGCTCAGAGCGAAAAGGAATGCGTAAAGAGGTTCAACCGATGTGGAGCGAAATTGGAAAAGCGTTGTGGGCTGAGCGGCGAAAATAGCAGCGGTCAAGAATGCCAAATTGTCGTTTGAAGTCCACGCTCGCACCGCAAAAAACAGCAGGAAAATCGTTGCCAAAAGCAAGAAAATATGCAGCGGAAACGCCCATCTCAAATCATGCCCGAAAAGCGGCATGCCAATCGCATATAAAAAAGACTCGCCTTTGGTTTTGAAATTATGCACGCTTTTTTGGCAATCCAAATGCCCGTTAGCGGCAAATTCCCCCTCATCGCAAGAACCCGCAATCTGATTTGCATACATATTCTGAGCTATGGACAAAAAAATGCTCTCATCGCTTTGAACTCTATGTCTGGGTTCAATCCAAACGAGGCAAACAAAGAGTGCCAATGCGGAGGCCACGGCTACCGGGATAAGGGACTTGGGGTTTGGGACCAAGGCTTTTGCCCATTCTTTGAAATCTTTCGCCAAGCTTACCGCCAAGACAATGCCAAAAACAAATTGGATAAGATATATCCAAAAGGGCGAATTCAAATCGAGATTTGCAATCAACTGTTTTTGATCGAGATGCGGCGCTGCGTAAATCAAAAGCGGAATTGCAAGGGCAAAAAGAATTCCAAAAATACCNCCAGCCATAATCAACCTCTCTTAACTTCTTTTATCACAACAATATTTTCTTTTTCAATAACGTTTTTCAGCTTGCTTGTAAGCTTTGCAAAGTCAAAAACATCTACAGCAAAAGGCAAGCCAGATTCTGCCAGCGAGCGTTCTATTGCAATCATGCGTTCCAAAGAAATTATATGCCCAGCCATAAGAGCCAAATCCAAATCTGCTTCGGGGCTAGGCTCAATTTCCGCTACGCGAGATCCAAAAGCATAAACTTGAACATTGGGCAATTCCCGTTCAAAAACCCGGATTATAGTATCTAAATCAGCAGCATTTACATGAAGTGGCATAAGGGTGAATATAGAAAATGTCTGAATCACTGTTCAGACAATATAAACAGCACTAGCTCTGATTTTGAACCCAGGCGCAGAGGAGGACCCCATTGACCTACTCCGCTTGAAACATACCACGGAATATCGTCTAACTTGCCCAAGCCGTAGCTCAAAGGCCATATAAATTTGATAAAAACCGTCACCGGAAAAAACTGACCCGCATGAGTATGGCCGCTAAAGGCAAAATCCGGTTTTCTCGTCAAGTTTGTATCGCCTGCGTCAAGACCTCTTGGTTGATGGTCCATCAAAAACCAGGGAACGGAATCGTCGGATGGCGTTAAGCTTTGCAACGGAACTCTGCCTGAACGCTGCCTTGCATAGTGATGATCATTGCGACCCGTTACGCAAAAGAAACTGTTGCAAACCGTATTGTCCAAAAGAACAGTCACATTGTCAAAAGTTTGCAGCCAATTGAGACCTTCGCCAAAAGACTCGTGATTGCCCGTGGAAACATAAAAACCCAGCGGAGCTTTTATCTGGCTGAACAGAGAATCGTAACCTCTTGCGTGCAATCTTTCTTGCGGAATATCAGCCAAATCGCCAACAAAGAATATCGCATCCGGGCGCAAAACTCGCAAAGAATCTACTATCCTGTCCAATTTTTCCACAGAAAAAAGCGCATCNAAATGAAGATCGGAAAATACCGCTATTCGCAATGTTTTTTTGGGCGCNGTAGAAAGCGTTTGNTTTATATGAACCACTTTGTAATCGGAATTCAGCGGACCGCCTATTAAAAAGAACACAAGGGTCAAAGCCGCAACCGCGCTTGCGAACAGCGGCTCCTTTCTCATTCTCAAACTTCTGTTNGCTCGCCTTCTTTTGCCGCGAAGCCTCCTTATGCCCAAATACANATCCCAAAATATNCAGAAAATAAGCCAGTTTGCCATAAACACTATGGAAAAAGAACCTATTATAGCGAAAGTCGCAGACAAAAAATCATTGCTGAAACCTCTTTGCACAAACAGAGCTACAAAGCAAAGCGTAAAGAGCAATGCGCCGTGATAGCGATATTTTCTCGGAAACACATAGCGAAACCGCCACCAAGCGTAAAAAAACAGGAGAAAAACAACGGGAAGGAAAAAAAACATTTTACTTCTCTTCCTGTATCCTGGGGAATAACGCCTCGCCCTTGCCTAAAACGCCATCGGAAGCTCCCAGCATTAAAAGTCCCTGCTCTGCTTTTTGCGGTATAACAGGAGAGAGCAATCTAAGAGCGTTTTTCAAAGTTTCCGCGCCGGTGTATAGCACGGTAGCTAATTTATCCCTGTCTTTTTGCTCAGTGCTTTTCGCAAGCTTCCACGGAGCAGTAGCTTCAAGATAGCGATTTAGCGCTCTAACAGAATTCAGAATTTCTTCCACAACCAGGCTGAGCTTCGCTTCGCCTATATTTTCTTTGGCAAACTGCGTAGCTTTTTGCGCATAGCTCTCCAATTCTTTCTCCTGCTCCCCCACTTCAACCGGAGCTGGAGTTTTGCCGTCAAAGTGCGTTAAAATCAGTTTGTGAATACGGTTCAATCCGTTGCCCAAATCGTTTGCCAAGTCTGAGTTTATTCTGCGGACAAAACTATCGTGCCCAAAAGTAGCATCTTGCCCCACCACCATTTCACGAATCAGAAAATAGCGGAAAACATCTACGCCGTAGTTTTCGATATAGTCCATAGGGTTAACGCCTGTGCCGCTGGTTTTGCTCATTTTGGAACCGTCTATCAACCACCAGCCGTGCGCCAGAACGTGTTTCGGCAATTCCCAGCCCATTGCCATGATTATAGTTGGCCAGTAAACGCAGTGCGTTGTTAAAATATCTTTGCCTATCAAATGGAAATCCGCAGGCCAGAGCGGCGATCCGTCTGCGTGTTTGCGGTCTTTCACGCCGCTCATATAGTTTTCAAGAGCATCTACCCAAACGTATGTCACAAAGTCTTCGTCAAATGGCAAGGGTATGCCCCAAGCGAGGCGTGATTTTGGGCGGCTTATGCACAAGTCGTTCAGCGGTTTTTTCAAAAAGCCGAGCACTTCGTTTCTGCGAAAATCCGGCAAAATCCAAGACGGGTTGTTATTTATATGGTCAAT
>WQSA01000155.1 GCA_009788135.1 Candidatus Fibrimonadales bacterium | reverse complement strand
TCCAGATTATATCATAAGGGAGCGGTGGAGGAGAGAATAAGAAAGAATGTAAATTTTGGCGGAAAATTAAATGTAAAAATTAAGGATGATATCTGTTCCGTTTGGCTGGACTTATGCGGAGAGGCTTTGCACAGAAGGGGAGAGCGGTGGGTGGAAGACGCTCCTATGCAGGAGACTTTGGCGGCGAGCATTTTGCTGCAAGCAGATTTTGCAAAATACGAGAGATTGATAGACCCTATGGCTGGTAGCGGAGTGTTTTCTTTGGAAGCGGCAAAATGGCGCTCAAATTCTGCCATAACTTTGAACAGAGCTTTTGATTTTGCAGCAATGCCAGCTTTTAGAGAGGCCGCTTTCAACAATTTTCTGCAAAAAACAAAACAGCCTTTTGCATTGCGGGAAGATGAAAAATATGAGATTTTGTGCAGCGATAAAAGCGAAAAAGCGGTGAAGACCATAAAGCATAATATCGGTTCTTTGCCTGTGCAAATAAATCGAGCTGATTTCTTTTCTTTGCCTCCGAGCAAGAATGCCTTGCTTGTTCTCAATCCGCCTTATGGAAAAAGACTTGGCAAAGAGAAGAATCTTTATCGTGAAATCGCGAAGAAAATTGAAAAGGATTTCTCCGAATGCGCATTTATGGTTGTGTGCCCTGTTGGGACGAATTTTGAATCCGAAACTTTAAACAAAATACATAGCTATAATGGCGGCGTTAAAATTGTTATATGCCAAAAGCTATTATAGTTTAGGCTTTTCCGTGTGGAATGTGGATTTGTATTTGTCCAGCAAATACTGCGGGCATTCCACCTCTTTGTAAAGAAGAGTTGGATTGTTTGCCGCCATAAACCAATTCGCTTGCCACAGGCATCCGTCCAAAAGAAGTTTGGATTTAGAACCGAACACGGAGTTGCATTTGTTTCTAAGGCATGTTTGCCATTGGTCCAGAGTAGCAGTCCAACCTTGAATTTCTTCGTCGCATTTTGTTAGCAAACCGCCCATTCTCGCTCCCAATACTTCAGAGGATACACTTAGTTGTTTTGAGAAGCTGTCAAAAGCGCCAACTCCGCCACCGGGAATAAGAACATCAAATTGACCGCCGGCAACATCATGGCCTATATTGCTGGACATCACTATCAAAGTTTTTCCTTTAAGAGCTTTATGAGTGACTCTTGCTTCGGCATCTTTCCAATCGCCGTCAAATTGCAGTTGAAAACATTTGCCGCATTGGTCTCCATCGCCTGGCGTAGCAGCGAATGCATAGGCAAGGGTGTCGTTTATGGCAATTGGAGCCATATCCCAGCAGGTATAGGCTATTCCGTCTGAATCGCAAGCACTTTTTGTACCTAAATATCCTTGGTAATATTCGCTCCAGTTTGGATGCGGAACAAAGGCTTCTATTTCTTTATCGTTTATATCGCAATTTCTGCAAATAGTCCATGGTTGTAAGCTTTGATTTTTTTCTGGCCATGAGCAGCTAGGTTTGCAGCCGTCCCAGTAGCGAGAAGTCCAGCCTTTATGCACGTTGGATTGACCTTCTTGCAATTTGGACCAAGATCTTGGGGTAGGTACCAGAGACGAGCTTGAACTGGAAATGAAAATGGAACTTGAACTTGAGACCAAGCTTGAGCTTGAAACGGATGCAGTTTCAGAGGAGCTTGAAGAGCCGGAAGATGTTCTGGAAGAACTGGATGCCGAGGTTGTTTCTGAGGAACTGGAAGACGCGGATGTATTAGAAGAACTGGAAATTCCAGAAGCTTCGGAAGAGCTTGAGGATATGTTTGCGCCATTGGTGCTTGAGCTTGAGTTTGTGCTTGAAAGCCCAGAGGATGATGAATCGCCAGAGACATTTTCGGTTTCGCCTGAGCATCCCAAAAATATTGTGCTAGCTATCAAAACTGCAGAAAAAAGCTTTTTATTCATAAATAACCCTCTAAAAAAGCGTCCATTATAAATATAGTAAACACTTTCTCGGACAAATTCTATATTCGCATATATGGAATTTTCAGGTATTATAGTTGGTTTGGGAACTTTTCTCATTATTGGGATTCTTCATCCTGTTGTTATTAAGGGTGAGTATTATTTTGGCACAAAGTGTTGGCCCGTTTTTGCGATTCTCGGGTTGATTTGTTGCGTTGCATCATTGTTTGCAGGCAATCTTGTTGCATCTGTTTTGCTGGCAGTTCTTGGATTTTCCCTGTTTTGGACAATTCATGAGCTTTTTGAGCAAGCTAAGCGAGTTAAAAAGGGGTGGTTTCCGGCTAATCCCCGAAGAATGCGGCTTTAAGGGAAAATAGGAAATTCATGCATTCTCAACTCGCTGCTTTGAAATTATAAATCGGCTTGATTATATCCACAACTTCAACTGTGTCGCCTATGTTGTCTATAATCTCCTGCATAGGCTTATACGCCATAGGAGCCTCGTCCAAAGTGCCTGTGCTTATTGTTGTGGAATACACGGACTTCATCTCGTTTTGAAAATCTTCCATGTTCAGCGTAGCCTTAGCTTTTGTTCTGGACATAATTCTGCCGGCGCCGTGAGGTGCCGAGCAATTCCAGTCTTCGTTGCCTTTTCCAACGCAAACCAATGAGCCGTCTCTCATGTTCATGGGAATTATCAAAGTCTCTCCGCTTTTGGCAGAAACCGCTCCCTTGCGAGCTATCATCGCTTCAAGCTCTATGTAATTGTGAACCGTTTCAAACTCGTCTGCTATTTCATTTTTCTCTATGTCCAAACCCTGTTTGATTTCGTCCAACATCGCTTTTCTGTTCCAATGAGCCATATATTGAGCGAGCCCAAGATCGTTCAGGTAGTTTTCCGTGGTTAAACCGCTGCAATATGCCAAAGCCGCAGGTATGGATGCATCGGATAATTCCCGCCCTGCTTTTTTCTGATAGTATTTTGCCACCTCAAGTCCAAAATGACGGGAACCAGAATGAATCACTATATACAAATCGTTGTTTTTATCTCGGTTTATTTCAATAAAATGATTGCCCGAGCCCAGCGAACCTATGGACTTTCTGGCTCGGTCAATATTCATGCCTTCTGCTCTCACCTTGTCCCATTGAATATTGTCTGCGAATATATGCGCCGATTTCCTTACAGAGTTTCCTGTTGGAATGTATTTGCGTATAACTATATCCAGAGCCTGAGGCTCAAATGTTTCGCCTGTTTTTGAATCGCTTTTTACCCTGCATGCCAACATGCCGCAGCCTATGTCCACGCCTATTAAATTTGGAACGATCAGCCCGTTGGCAATGGTCAAAGTGGTGCCTATTACGCAACCTGCTCCTGCGTGAACATCAGGCATAAAGCGAATTTTGGAGTCTTGGACAAATTTTTGATCCAGCAAAACCTTAATTTGAGCGATAGCCTCCTCTTCTATATTGTCTGTAAACACCTTTGCAGCGTTGAATTGCCCCTTCAAGTATAGCATAACGAGTAATATAGGAAACAATTTCCTATATTATCATTGTTTATAACAAGGAGAATATTTATGGCAAAACAACAATCGCCGACTGTTGATGAGAAGATGCTAGATCAGTATAATGCTGAGGCCATCTTTCGTTCCGAAGCTTACTGGGATTCCATACAAGAATCTAACCCAATTGTGCAAGGATTCCGCTACATAATGAAAAACTACGAAATTTCCATAGAGAAACAGGAAAAGCTGGGAAAACAAGGCGAAGGCTATCATTTATGCATTCGCAAGAAAAAACAAGCAAGGCCTGATTTGTGAGCAATGCAAGCCTTAGCTGGGCGATTCTCGGATATACCGAGTCTCAGAAAGCGGAACTTGCCAAGGCTTTGGGCAAAAAACTTATAAATGTAAATGAAATCATGGAAAAAGACCGAGCAGACGATGCTTGGCTAGATGAAGATAATCTGTTGCATCCTGGACAAAAAGCTGCCGATTTGCTCCCTGTAAATTGCGAGCGTTATTTAGAGAAATTCAATCTGCTCCACACCGTTAACACCTCAATACGCTATTTATCAACGGGGGAAATAGCAAAAATTCTTCTTGTCGCTGAAATATGCAAGAAGCCGGAAATGCTTGTTTTGGATAGGCCTTTTGACGGGCTTGACGCAAAAAGTCGCAAGGAACTTTCGCAAATAATACCTGAATTAATGAAAGAAGATGTTTGCATTGTCATGTTTTTGAATGACGGTTCTGTTCAGGCGCAAAACAAAAAAATCGCACGGCTTCCGCCGAAAATCGGCAAAGATGCGGAATTCTCGCAGGAAGATTTGGCAATTCTGCGAAATGTAAATGTAAAATACGGCGAAAGGCTGGTTTTGGAAAATGTAAATTGGACGGTTAAGAGGGGAGAGCATTGGAAAATTACGGGACCAAACGGCTGCGGAAAAACAACATTGCTCTCTTTGATTAGCGGAGACAATCCGCAATCCTATGCCAATGACATTACTCTTTTCGGCAAAAAGCGGGGGAGCGGCGAAACTATTTGGGATATAAAAAAGAATATAGGAATTGTTTCCACGCTTTTCCATAGAGAATACAGAGTCTCAGCTACAGCGCTTGAGACTGTAGTTTCCGGTTTTCACGACACAATAGGAATTTACAGAAATCCAACACGCATGGAAATTGAAACGGCGAATTCATGGCTTGAACTTGCAGGAATAAAAAACAACGCAAATAAACCATTCCAAACCTTGCCCTACGGAGAGCAGCGATTGATTTTGATTTTGCGCGCAATGGTAAAACATCCGCTGATTTTGATTCTGGACGAACCGTGTTTTGGGCTGGAGGCGCAGAGTCGCAAGCTTGTACTTGATTTTGTGGAAATTCTGGCGCAGAACAAAAATACCGCAATTCTTTTTGTGAGCCACAATGAAGAAGATTTTGTGAAAAGCATTAAAAATCACTTGGAGTTGCGTTGAACATCGTTTTGCTGCGCATATCGGTTATGTAATTTTCTATATTATAATTAGCACAAAGGCGTGCGTTTCTTTTTGAGACGCATGCCTTTTTTCATTTAAAGAGGATGGATGCAAAAATGGATAAGTTTTCGATGACCGCTGCGCAT
>WQSA01000154.1 GCA_009788135.1 Candidatus Fibrimonadales bacterium | reverse complement strand
CTGGAAAGCTTCAAGCTATGGTTCCCCAATTCAAACCCAAACCCAGAACTCGTCTTTGAGGTGCTAAATGCCGGATAACATATATTTCACAGGATTTATGGCGAGCGGAAAAACCCGCATCGGAAAGCTGATGGCAACTCACCTCAAAAGGAATTACATAGACTCCGATGCTTATATAACAGAGCGCGCAAAAAAAACAATAGCGGAAATTTTTGAGCAAGACGGCGAAGCTAAGTTCAGAGAGCTGGAAAAAGAAGCTATAAAGGAAATCTCAAAAAAGAAAAACGCTGTGGTTTCCCTTGGCGGCGGTGCTATTACCCAAAGCGAAAACATACAGACTATCAGAGCGTCTGGCATATTGATTTGCATGAGAGCAAAGCCTGAAATTTTGTGCGAAAGAATTGGGCGGAACAATTTGCGGCCCTTGATGGCAGGTTTGGAGCCTGAGGCCAGGCTTGATAAAATAAACGCAATGCTCGCAGATCGTGAAAAATATTATGCCTTAGCGGATTTTAGCATTGACAGCAACGAAAGCCCCCCAGAGGAACGAGTTCTCCCGCAAATTATGGCGGCGCTCAAATTATGGGAGCATTTGGCTTGCAGGGTTGAGCTTTCTTCCGGTGAAAGCTACCCGATTTTCATCGGGAAAAATATTTTAAAGCATGTTCAGATATTGCTGAAAAAACTGAATCTTTTCCCTCAGAATGAAATACTCGTTTGCACGGATTCAAACATCGCTAAAAAGCAGAAAGAGAATTTGCAAATGCTCTGCAAAAAAACCGGTGAGAGCAAAAGCTTTATTTTCCCGGCGGGCGAGAATAGCAAACAATTGGAAGTGCTTAACAGCCTGTGGACTTTTATGCTTAAGAATCGCTATAGCCGCAAAAGCTGTCTTTTGCAGTTCAGCGGCGGCGTGGTAGGCGATATGGCTGGTTTTGCAGCGGCAACTTACCAGAGAGGAATTTCTTTTGTGCAAATTCCAACCTCGCTCTTGGCGATGGTGGATAGCAGCGTTGGCGGCAAGGTAGCGATTAACCACACGGAAGGCAAAAACATGATTGGCGCATTTTACCAGCCCAAAGCGGTGATGTGCGATTTGGCCGTTTTGAAAACTTTGCCCAAAGAGGAGTTTCGTGCCGGCCTTGCGGAGATTGTGAAATACGGAATTATATACGATTATGATTTTTTTCAGTGGCTGGAAAAGAATGCGGATGCGATTATAGAAAAGGATATGGCGGCTCTGAAATACATGGTCAAGCGTTCCTGCGAAATAAAGGCTGCCGTTGTGGGCGTGGACGAACACGAGCTTGGTCTCAGAGCGATTTTGAATTACGGTCACACTTTTGGCCATGCCATAGAAAAAATGACCAATTACAATAAATTTTCCCATGGCATAGCGGTGAGCCTTGGAATGCGAGTTGCAGGCAGGCTTTCCACAATAACGGGTCGCTGGACTGCAAAGGAAGAGCAAAGGCAAAACGAGCTTTTGACAAAATTCCGCATTCCAAAAACGTTAACCCAATGCAAAGTGGAGCTTTCGCTTAAAGCGGTGTGGAATGCCATGGGTTCAGACAAAAAAGCTGAAAAGAAAACACGTTTTTATATTTTACCATTAAAGATAGGCGAAGTTGAAAAAACTTCGGAGCCAACAAAAGAACAAGTATTGGAGGCGTTCAAAGCGGTGATTTAAAGTGGAGAGTTGAGAGTTGAGAGTTGAGAGTGAAAATAAAATAATCGTTGTGGAAAGGTCAAACTCTCCACTCTCCACTCTCCACTCTCAACTAATATTAATCTCAGCGTTATTCCTAGCGTCCTGCTCAGGTTACGAACGTGAGAATTTTCGCATGGAGGTTGGCAGGGAATACGCTTTGAAAGACTGGCCGGATAGCGCTTATATAGATACTCTGGAACGATTTTTTTCCAAGGAATACGTTAGGGAACAAAAGCAAAAAGCTGAGATAAGCATGAATATGGGCAATAATACAATGAGCTTGCCCAAGAAAAATGAAAAGAAATCTGAGAAAGTTCCTGAAAAGAGAGTTCAAAGTGCGCCAAGCCAAAGCTCGGAGTCTTTTCCGGACAAGTTTTTCAACGCTTTGTACAATCTTTCTGGGAATCCGAGCAGTACTGAATATGGAAGGAAATACAAGGCAAAAGGCGGCGAGAATTTGGAAGCATTGCTTTTGAGAGTTTACGGTGCGCAGGCAAAAAGAGTTCCAAAAAATTTGTCTGANAATATGATAAAAAGGNTAAATCCCGGCGTNGATTTCAGTTCTTTGAATGAAGGNGAAATGATTTTGCTGCCAAGCGTTAAATGATGCTTGCAATTTCTTTCATCGCTGCTTCAATATCTGCAAACGCTGCGTTTTCTCCCATGCCCTGAATCAAAAATTTGTCCAANGGGGCATGCCTTTTTATTGCAGTGTCAACTTCNGGATCAGAACCTTTTGCATANGCNCCTATGTTTATCAAATCTTCGTTTTTGCGATAAATGGCAAGGCTTCGCAAAAGAGAGGCGGTTAGTTCTTTGAATTCCTTGTTTACAACGTCTGTACGGCAACGGCTTATGCTTGCTAAAATGTCTATGGCCGGATAATGATTTTTGTTCGCCAACGCTCGCGAAAGCACAATGTGCCCGTCCAAAATTGAACGAACAGCGTCTGCAATAGGATCTTCCAAATCGTCTCCGTCAACCAAAACAGTGTAAAGCCCGGTTATGCTTCCCTTATCGCTGTAACCGGCACGCTCAAACAACTTTGGCAAAAATGCAAAAACAGATGGAGTATAGCCCTTAGTTGCAGGCGGCTCGCCAACCGCCAAACCTATTTCTCGCTGCGCCATTGCCAAGCGGGTTGTGGAATCCATCAAGAAGAATACATCTTCGCCGGCATCTCTGAAATACTCCGCTATGGTCATCGCTAAAAAACTCGCCTTTAAGCGAACAAGAGCGGGCTGGTCGCTGGTCGCTACAATGACAACCGAGCGTTTTAATCCTTCCGGTCCCAAATCTTTTTCTATGAATTCCCGAACTTCCCTGCCACGCTCGCCAATCAAAGCTATCACATTTACTTTCGCAAGGCAATTCCTCGCTATCATGCCCATAGAAACGCTTTTTCCCACGCCTGAACCCGCAAAAATTCCCATTCTCTGCCCGCGCCCAATCGTTAAAAAGCCGTCTATGGCACGGAGCCCTGTGAACATGGGGTCTTTTATGCGATTTCTTTGCATGGCGGTTGGTGGAGTTGCGTAAATTGAGCGATGGGTTTCGCATTTCACTTCGCCAAGACCATCCAGAGGGTTTCCCAGACCGTCTAAAATCCTGCCCAAAAGCTGGTAGCCAACCGGAGCGGTTATGGTATCTCCTTTTGCCGCAACTATCATTCCGGGTCTTATGCCTTCAAGCGGGCCGAGCGGCATAATCAGAGTTCTGGTTTCCTTGAAACCAACTACTTCTGCATAGCAAACGATTTTTTCGTTTTGCTCAATTGTGCAAAACTCGCCAATGCCGGCATTCGGGCCTTCGCATTCGACTACCAAGCCTATGATTTTCACCACGCGTCCACGCACATTTGCAAGGCGAATGCGGGAAATCTCCTCTAGCTTATTCATACATCTCGTTTATTTCTTTTTCAAATTTCTTTTCAACGGCATTGCGGCGAAGCTTTAGCGTTGGCGTTAAAAGCCCGCTTTCCGGAGTAAGAGTTTCAAAAACCGCTTTCCACTTCTTAATCTTTTCCCACTCGCTCAGGCGTTTGTTCACGGAATCCACGTGTTTTTGCAACTCAGCGTTTATCCTGCGTGAGTTCAACGCCATTTCAGGGGCAAAATCCTCATCGCTCTTTTTCAATTTGCGCATGATTATATCTTTGTTCAAGAACAGAATAGCGGATGTGAATTTTCTCCCTTCTGCAAAAACCTGCGCGGCTTCTATAAATATACGCTGAGTAAGAGCCTGCTCTATTGGAATTGGGCTTACATATTTTCCCGTGCTCGTTTTGAACATCTCTTTTAAACGGCCTGTTATCCAAACAAAATTATCTGCGTCAATGCGGCCTTTGTCGCCTGTGCGGAAAAAGCCATCGTTGGTAAACGCTTCTTTGTTTAAGTCTGGTCTGTTGTAATATCCGCTGAACACGCTTGGCCCTTTAACTTGAATTTCGCCTTCTTGGGAGATTCTCACTTCCAGATTGCCCAAAGGTTTGCCAACGGAACCCATTCTTTTATTTGACGGGCATTCCGCAGAAATAACCGGAGATGTTTCCGTTAATCCATAGCCTTCGTAAAGCGCCAAACCTATATTTCTCAAAAATCTGTTAACCGAAACATTTAAAGCGGAGCTTCCAGAAACCATCAGATAAAAATTGTCGCCCAGAGCGGCGCGCATTTTTGAGTAAACAAGTTTATCCCAAATTGTATGCCGCAAACTCTTTTTCATGGGATCTGTATTTTTGGCTTTGTTAATGGCGTATTTAACCAGCCATCTTATGGGTATCGGTTTTTTGTTTGCGCCATCTATCAGCTTTTCGTAAAGCTTTTCAAGAATTCTCGGCACAACGGTCATAATTGACGGGCGAATTTCCGGCAAGTACTTGCCTACATTGTTTGGGGAGTCTGCAAAATAAATTGATAATCTGCAACTGGCAAAATAGCAAACTACCAATCGCTCGAATATATGCGCAATTGGCAAAATGCTCATGCACACATCGGTTAATTTAACCGGGAAAAATTCAGAGATTGCGCACATCTGCGAAACCATGTTTCCTTGAGTTAATGGAACTCCTTTTGGAGTTCCGGTTGATCCGCTTGTGTAGATAATTGAAAAGATTTCGTCGCTGGATATGTTCGCTACTCGTTCCGCATATATCTCCCGCTCGGCATCCGAGTCCTTATTTTTCCCTTTTTCTAAAAATTCATTCCATTCGGGTTGTTTAAAACTGATTAAATTATCGATGGATTTTACCAGCGGTTTAATTTGCTCCGAAAGATTTTCCCAGGCATCTATGGCTATAACTTTTACATCAGCGTCTTTAACCTGATATTCAAAATTTTT
>WQSA01000153.1 GCA_009788135.1 Candidatus Fibrimonadales bacterium | reverse complement strand
AAATTGTGTGCCTCTTTGGGATTTTACACGGTAACCGACAGAAATAATTACATCTAGGTTGTAAAAATTAGTTGGCTTGGTAGAAAAATCGGAATTTCCGATTTTTCTTAGCGTATCTTCCTCTTTTAGCTCTTTTTCGGAATAAACATTCAGAATATGTTCGTTTATTGTTGAACGAGATTTTTCAAATAATTTAGACATGCTGTCTATTGTTAGCCAGACCGTTTCCGCTTCAAACCTTACATCTACCGAAATAGCTTCGTCTTCGGTTCTGAAAATAATAATTTCATTTGCCATAAAACTCCTATAAATGAAAAAACTCGCCCTTGCGAGGCGAGAGTGTTGCAAGCAAATATATAAATGATTTTCTATTTTGTCAAGGGTTGGACTTCATTTTGCAAACAAGTGTTTACATTTTACCTCAGCATTATACCATACATAAACGCTCATAGCAACACCTATTGCTACACTATGAGCGGAGTTTCGCTTTTCAGTCCTTCTAAGAGAACGGAAAACAAGATCTAGTAGGCTATCGAACCATTGTGTAGCCTGAAGGGCAAACACTTTGAATTGTCCCACTTAAGTTTGAACAAGTATATCCAAGAGAGCTAAGACGGCTAACGTCATAGCAAATAGAGGAACCGTAAACGCACCAATTACCATTGCGGTTATTAGCAACAGACTCACAAGTCGATAGAGTTGTGTAAAACTGTAACCCAGCGTTGTTGCAAATCGTTTGTGTTGTATTTACACAAGTAGTGCCAGATAGGCAATATCCATAACCAGCGGCTGACTGGCAACTCGACTCATTTGTATAAAAACTACCTCCATAGCTGTTACAAGTTGATTGTGTCCAATTATAACAAGCGCTACTGTAAAGACAATATCCAGAGGCATCAATATAAATACTGGAGCTGGAACTGCTGCTCGGACTGCTACTTGAGCTTGAGGCAACTGAGCTACTGCTCGGATAGCTACTTGAGCTTGAGGCAACTGAGCTGCTGCTCGGATAGCTATTTGAACTTATAGCAGGTGTAAACCAAACTGAACTACTGCTTATACGACTGCTTGAGCTCAGAATATTGTTCCACGCAGAACTGCTACTCCGTTGCGTACCATAAGGGCAATCATTGCTTAGCAATCCTCCGTAAGCACAAGACGTAAATGAGCCCGACAAGCATATTTGCTGCTCAACCAAAATACAGTAGCTGTATTTCCGCTTTCCGCTTGCTTCATCGCGAAGATCGTCAGGAATGGAGGTGCAGCCAAGGAATAAACCAAGAACCGAGGCGAATAGAAAAAACTTTTTTGTCATTGTTTGCTCTCCTTAAAAAAATATGACAATGGTTAAACCGCTTGCAAGCAAAGCCGACCCGACTATATAGCCATTATTGCGACTTTTCTCTGCTTTTACTGCTCGTTCGCCGTTTCTATCTTCCACAGCATTCGCTACAATTGCATTATTAAAAAAACCATAGATAAATCCTATTGCGCCGCCTGTTATAAGACTTATGGAAGCTGCTGTTTTAAGCGAGCTTCCGCCTGAACTGCTTCCTTTATTTTCTATTCCTGTATCGATGCTTACAACTTTGGAATCCGCATCGCTCTCGCTGCCTAAAAAGCTAAGCGCTTTTATTATGGCAGTCAAACTTGCATCCGCAGGTTTATCCTTGCTTTTTTCTATGGCAAAGTTCTTCAAATTGTTTATATCACTGGGCATTTCATTCCTCGGCACGCCTAATTTATTTGCCAAAATGCCTTTGCCCATTTCCATGCTCAAACCTGCAAGCGCAGACTTAATCTCTCCTGCGGATTCTGGAAACGCCTTTAAGCAGCCCACGGTTATACCCAAGTCGGTTCTTTTGTCGTCAGGGTCCGGTCCGGCGTTGAAAGGCGTTTTAGGAATTTTTGCCTGCGCTTTTGTTTTCACTACCGCAAGCGGCAAATCCTTTACGAAATTCATCATATCAAAGCCAGCCCTTTCCGAAAGGCTTGTAAATTCTTCCTGGCAGCTTTTGGAAAAACCCGATATAACAACGGGTGTTGGCGCTGGAGGCGCAGTTGAAGCGGAATCTATAGCCTGCACTACAGGAACTGGTTCTGGCTCAGGCTCGGAAGTTACAGGTTCTGGAGCAGGAGCCACAGGTTCGGGCACAGGCGGTGGTGGCGGCGGCGGCGGTGGCGGCGGTGCAGCTACTGGCGCAGGTGTTGGAACTGCTGGTGCGGTTGGCACAGGTGCTGACGGTGGAACCACGGGTTCAGGTACAGGCGGCGGCGGTGGCGGTGCTGGCGGTGCAGCTACAGGTGCAGGTTTCGGAACTGCCGGAGCTGGTACTGGAGCCTCCTGTGCAGGGCTTGCCTTTTTCATAGGTCGGGGACCCTGCGAAAAAGTTGTAGAAACGGAAAAGAGAATAATGCACAAAAATATGCATATTTTCATAGTTGATTTAAAGGGCTGACGAAATTCAGCCCCTCCACGAGCGAATTTTGCAGTAACTGTCATAGCTATTACTGAACTTAGTAAATAAGCCTACCGTTATTCACAACTTTACAGAAGATTTACCAAGAAAAACCCCAACAATTGTAATTTTTGCGTCATTTTTTGGCTATTTTCACTTTTTTATGCATTTTTTTGGAAAAAATATCCGTTTTTTCTGTCTAATAGACATGAAGCCGTAAAAATAGCTATATTACGGATACGGATGTCGTAATGCTCAAGGAGCGCATGGCTAAGATGCACAGAGAACTTTATGGTGACTACAAGGAGTTTACAGGAGTTAATATGACTATAGAGCAGATGTATAACACGAGCGTGCTCAAGAAGATTGATAAAGCTGAGGCTAAGGCTGAAGCTAGGATTGCGAAATTTGAGGCTAAGATCGAAGTCAAGGTTGCGAAGGCTGAGAAGCGTGCTTTTAGCCAAGGCTTAGTCCAAGCTGCTAAGGCTATGAAAGCTGCTGGTGAAGCTGTTAGCAAAATTATGAATTATACTGGGCTTTCTCGCCGTGAGATTATGGCTTTGTGATTTTTGTCATAATTTCAACCCGAACTTAAGCCTTTTCTGCATAAATTTCAAGGCAAATATAGAAATATTTTGCACAAATTTCGGGGCAAACTTGATTTTTTACCCATTTTTTAGCAATAATAGCAAAACTTACCGAATTTTCTACATTCTATCCATGCACTCAGATTTAGCTAAGAAAATTATGGACTTCTGCCTTGATGCGGGAGCAAGCTTTGCCGAGATTTACGAAGAAGAAACGAGAAAATCGTATCTGTCGCTGAAAGACAATGCTATAGAAGGCGCATCTGCTTCCATAATTTACGGAATTGGGATAAGAATGCTTTACGGAACGGAAGTTCTTTACGGCTTTACAAGCGACTCCTCGGAAGACGTGCTGCTCAGCATAGCCAAGAATTTGTCTTTGACTCGTGCGCAAACAGGCGAGCGAGCAAAGATGAGCGATTATTCGCCTATGCGCAGTTACACTTCTTTTTCCAAAGATTGTTTCAAAGACCCATGCATTTTGGGGCAATCGTATAAAAAGGATTTTTTGTTTGCGGCAAACTCCGCTGCCAGAATAAACTCGAAAATTGTGCAGTTGGAGGCCTCCATTGCAGACTCCGTGCAAAATATAAATATATGGAACAGCGAAGGTTTGCAAGTTTCCGATAACAGAGCGAGAACCAGATTTTCAGTGAACGTAACCGCTGGGGAAGGTTCGGAACGCACTTCATCTCACGAGGCTCCCGGAGCGCTTGGAGGTTTTGAATTTTTGGATGATTTGCCTATTAAGGAACTCTCTGCGTCTTGCGCAGAAAGAGCATTGAGAATGCTCTCTGCGCCTTATGTGAAAGGCGGCCAAATGCCGGTTATTATGGGCAATGCTTTTGGCGGAGTTATTTTCCACGAAGCTTGCGGACATCCGCTGGAAACGGAAGCGGTGCGCAGACAGGCGAGCCCGTTTTGCGGCAAGCTTGGCGAGCAAGTTGCGCAACCTGTGCTGACCGCCATTGACGATGGCACTTTGAGCGGAGTGTGGGGCAGCTTGGCGGTGGACGATGAAGGAATGCCAACGCAGAGAACGGTTCTGATTGAGAACGGAATTTTGAAAAACTTTTTGAGCGATAGAGTGGGCGCTAAGGAATTGAACTTGCCGTTGACTGGCAGTGCGAGAAGAGAATCTTACAAATACGCTCCGGTTAGCAGAATGCGAAACACGTTCATTGCGCCGGGAGATTCCGATTTGGAACAGATGATCGCTTCGGCTGACAATGGCCTTTACGCTGCGAAAATGGCTGGCGGCTCGGTTAATCCCGCTACCGGGGAGTTTAATTTTGCGGTTGAAGAAGGCTATGAGATTAAGAATGGCAAATTGGGCGATGCGGTCCGTGGAGCTACGCTTATAGGTCTTGGGCATGAGATTTTGCCGAAGATCAGCATGGTTGGAAATGATTTTGAGCTTGCAGCCGGCATGTGCGGAGCGAGTTCAGGGCACATTCCAGTTACTGTTGGTCAACCATCTATAAAAGTTGATTCCATTCTGGTAGGCGGCCGGTAGTTTTTCTATATTATAGCCTATGAAAAAAATCCTTTTCCAAGATACTAGTTTCCGCGATGGGTTCCAGTCTGTTTTTGGAGCCCGCGTATTGACAAAAGACTTTCTTCCCGCTCTTGAAGCGGCTGTGCATGCTGGAATTGAGCATTTTGAGGCTGGCGGAGGGGCTAGATACCAAGCTCCCTACCTTTACTGCAACGAAGATGCGTTTGANATGATGGATACCTTCCGCAAGACGGTTGGCCCGAAAATCCGCCTGCAAACCCTTGCCAGAGGCATAAACGTGGTTGCTATGGGCCCTCAGCCCAGAGATATGATAGACTTGCATGCCAAAATGTTCAAAAAACACGGCATGACCCGCATTCGCAACTTCGATGCCCTGAATGACGTTAATAATCTGATCTATTCCGGCCAGTGCATCACCGATGCAGGCTTGGAGCACGAGGTTGTGGTTACAATGATGGAGTTGCCCCGTGGTTGCAAAGGCGATGGTGCGCACGAAGCTGAATTTTATACTGAAACCCTGAAACAAATTATGGATGCGGGAGTTCCATATAGCAGCGTGTGCTTCAAAGACGCAAGCGGCACATCAAACCCTCGCAAAGTCTATAACACATTTAAACAGGCTCGCAAACTTCTCGGCGATAAAGTAGA
>WQSA01000152.1 GCA_009788135.1 Candidatus Fibrimonadales bacterium | reverse complement strand
GCGCCCGTTGCTAGCTTTGCGCTTCAATCGGAATTTGATGTTCATTACCGCCTCGGCGTCTCGGACCTCTCTCTCAGC
Organism: Candidatus Fibrimonadales bacterium; assembly: GCA_009788135.1. Taxonomy (GTDB): domain Bacteria; phylum Fibrobacterota; class Fibrobacteria; order Fibrobacterales; family Fibrobacteraceae; genus Fibrimonas. The sequence continues at coordinate 5,206 of WQSA01000152.1, read as the reverse complement.
CATGCGCCGGGCATCGCTTTTGCCGTCTATCCCTGGAATCATTTCGGTTTTTCCGCCGGCCTGGATTACTCCATAAGAACAAAGACAAATACCGGAGAACAGGCAGAAGTGAGCAGAACAATAATTGACCAGAACGGCGATAACATAGAATTCATTTACCGCTTTGACAAATACAGGGAAAAACTTTGGGCAAACACTTTTCAAATACCCATACTCCTTAAGCTGCGCTGGGATTACTTCTATTTTGCCGCTGGTCTTAAAATTGGCCTTCCGCAAAACATGACCGCAGATTTCAGCTTTGACAATTTAAGAACCGAGGGTTGCATCACTGAATGGGCCGTATGCTTTGACGACCTGGCTGAAATGGGATTTGGAGTGCAAGAAGATAGCGCAATCACTACAAAAATCAAATCCAAGACCGTGTATATGCTCGCTGCGGAAAGCGGCGTAAAAATAAAATTCAGCAACAGTTTTGCAATTGCGCTTGGAGCCTATGCGGATTATTCCATCAACAAAGGATTTAAAAGAGACTTGCCGGCCGCTGTGGAATGGGTGGAAATTTCCGAAGAAAAAGCTGAAATCAAAACAAATGACAACTGGAAATCCTGGCAGCCCTGGAGTTTTGGCGGAGACGCAAAGCTCGTATTCTCCACTTCAAATACCATGGTCACAACAGGCTTAAGCATTTTGATTTTTGATATAATAGTAGCAATAATGATGTTCAGGTGAATATGATAGATGATATTATAGAAGAGACCAGAGAAGAAATAATACGAACTATCCGCGAAGAAAGTTCCGCTGCCGCCATAAGCAAAATTGGTTCCATGGGCACAATCTGTTCGCTTATAATTTTAATCCTTGTTGCTGCGGCCGCCATTCTCACCCGTTTTTTGCATATTGAGCATATAGCTCTTAACCTTATCACAAAATATGGCCCAGGCATTGCCGGTGCGTTCGGCATGGTTTCTTCGGGAGCCACATATTACGGCTGGTTCCGCATTTTGCGCGGCAAAAAAAAGTTGAAGCTAAAAGAAGAAGGCACAGGCGAAGCTCAGAATAAGTTCGCAGATTTCATACAATCATTGCCAGATTTGATAGGTTCTTTTTTCAACAATATGGTTTCGCAGGCCTCCACCGTCGCACTGGGCGCAGCCGTGGCCGTAAGCACGGTGGCTTATGTACCAGCAGTTAACAAAGTATTCAACAGAGTTGTAGATTCCGCCGAAAAAACGATTTCAAGCAAGATAAAGCGATCAATGCAAATGAGCGGTACTCAAACGGACGGTATTCAAACTGCAGGAACGCAAAACATAATCGGAAAATTGAATTTACGCAGCGGCACAGGCAAAAAAGAACAAGCCATTGTGAACCTTATAAGCGAAGGGCGCATAATCTCGCGCATCTACGCAGACTCAGACGGAAACTACGCTTTTTACAACTTGCCCCCAGGCAATTATTCCGTAAATGTACAACTAGCAGGTTACGAAGAAACCTCCCGCGCAGATGGCACAATTGAACTTTCACCAATAAAAAACGCAGAAGAAAAAACCGTTAAAATAGCGGAGCCAAAGAAATCTTTAGCACAGCCTAAATCTCCCTTGCAAAAAGAGAAACCTCTGCCGCCTATGCCAGAGCCGCCCAAGCCAGAGCCCGAATCGGAATCTAAACAGGAATCCAAGCAAAAGCCCAAACCGGAACCTGTTGCTCGCCCAAATGCGGCAAAACAGTCCGGCTTCTTTGTGGGAGCCGGTTCCGAGCTGAACAACAATTCTCCCAGAAAAGGTTCCACGGCAATGGCTGGCAACGTTGTGCTGGGATATGACTTGAGCAAAAGCTTCGCATTGGGCGTGAATACCATATACAGCTACGATATGGATGCCACAAGCACTTTGGAATCCAAGATTCTGCTCCGCTATTACTTCCCGGTTATGAGTTCTTTTTTGCAAGCCGAAGGCGGCGGAGCCATGTCTGCAATCGACGGCAAAAACTCTTTAGCCCCTCAGGGAGGCTTGACTGCCGGTTTGCGGCTTGAAATAGAGAAAAACTGGTATCTAGAACCCACGCTGCGAGGCGGCTATCCTTTCGTTTTGGGAACAGGGCTAACTTTGGGAAAAAGTTTTAAATAATGTTCTAATTTTCTATATTATCTCCGAAACCAATAGGAGATTTTTTCATGAAAAGATGTTTTATAGCAGTTGTTTTAGCTGCATTTGGCATTGTAAACGCAGAAGCCGTTGCACATGCACCGGCAGCGCACGCAGCAGAACCCGTAGCAGCACCAGAAGCTCCTACACACGAAGCCCCAGTTGCAGCAGTGAATGCAGTTGAGCCAGCAGCTCAAGCTTCAGAAGCACAGCCTCTAGCAGAAGCTCCTGTTATGCAGCCAGTTGCAGATACCAACACAGTTGTTTTGCTCGTTCCGGAACAACCTAAGAAAAAGAAAAACAGAGGCTCCCGCACTCCTAAAAACGACTTTGCCGTAGTTGATGTTCCCGCCAATTTTGAAATTCAAGGAAGAAAAGTCATGCCTCTTGATGCCAAAGACTGGGGCACTGCCAACTTGGACGAATGGTGGGGCAGAGCAAACCTAATGGTTTTAACAGAATCCGAAAATTTTGTCGGTAAATTGCATTTGCGCATGTATCCAGGCGATTTCAGCACAAAAAGAACGGCTCAGTGCCCTCTAAGCGAAGACGGTTACTCCTGCTCTAAAGAAGGCTATAGTCCAGAGAAAGTTGACCTGTTCCAGCTCTACGAAGCATGGGCATGGCACAGAGGCGATTACATCAATGTAAAAATAGGACGCTGGGATAATACGGCTCGCTTTGGAAGCAAAACTTTTGGCGGCTATGTGGATGCCAAAAAAGACAAAGATATTCAAAACAGAGGATCCAACCGCAGAGAAAGAGGCTTTATGAGCACTTACGCTCCGGAAAACATGGTGCAATTCGGTTTGAATAACTTCTCCGAAAATCTGTCTTTAGACTTAGCGTTAATCAGCAGCGATCCTAATTTGAACAAAGGCGATTTGCGCGCCTACTTCACATTCAAAGACTTGGCAGGCATTGAAAACATGGAATTCGGCTTGGGATATCGCTCCAATGTGTTTGATGAAATTTTTAGCAAATATACGGATGTAACTCACACAATAGATTTGGGAATTCGCATGCCCATTCTAAAAGACGCCGGCACCGGCCTTTTGAAAAGCCTCTCGTTATTCTTGGAAACCGCTTTCATAGGCTTGGATGACCAAAAAGGCACGGCCATGCGCGCTGACGGCGGAGATGTCCCAAGCGAAAACAATCCAGCTTTTCCAGTGCTTGGCGGATTGGAAATAGCTCTTTACCGCGGTTTGGATAAAATCGTTATCGAAGCTGAATACGATGGCAAGCGCAGAAATCTTCTAGATAGAACCGAGAATGATGTCAGGGACATACAAGGTTCAATTTATGTCCAGAAAATCCTCAATGACCGTTTCATTCTTAACCTTGGCATGCAGAGCGAACACAACACAAAAGATTTCTCTTTTGCCGCTCGCTTGCAGGGAAAGATAAACTAAGGACTGAAGCCCTGGCCTATAGTGTAGTGGTAGCACCTCAGATTCTGACTCTGTTAGCCTAGGTTCGAGTCCTGGTAGGCCAATCCATGGATATTTACGATATTGCAATTTTGACTGCTGCAATTTTCTTGCAGCTTCTGGCTTTTGTTTATTCGCTTATACATCAGGTTTTGCCGAGCGATGCGCAAACTAAAGACACATTCAAAGAAGTCGTGTTTCAAGGCATTTACATTCCGTGCTTTGCATCATTCGCTCTTTTGGGAGCGCAGTTTGCAAGCGGATATTGGCAAGTTTGGTTTGTGGTACCGATTATAATATACTTTGTGGACATCTTTGTTCCCAAAATTCTTGCAGCGATGTTTCCAGAAACCCTTTTGAAGTTTTGCTTAAAATCTTATAGCATTCTCAAATACATTTTTTTGCCAAGCGCAAAGCTCTCGCTTTTTTTGCAAAATGTTCTGTTTAAAATTTTAGGCTACGACAGAAGGCTCGCTTTTTTATCCGAGTCCATGCAAGAAGCCATAAGAAACAACGATTCCCCGGAAGCTTTGGAAGAAGAAGAAAAACAGATGATAAGGAACATCTTTGTTTTTTCAGACACCCCTGTGCGGGAGATTATGACGCCCAGAGTCGAGATGAGCGCCATAGATGTTCAAACTTCGCTCCCGGATGTAATAAATCTTCTGAACAACGAAAGGCACAGCCGCTTGCCGGTTTATTCGGGTTCCATAGACAATATAATAGGCATTCTCTCAAACAGGGAATTTTTGGAGTGGTACACGGAAAGGCCGCACGAAGTCTTTAATTTGGAAAAGCTTGTACGCCCAGCAGTTTTTGTGCCAACAGGAAAAAAGATAGACACGCTTTTGCATGAGCTAAGAGAGAGCAACAATCATTTGGCTATTGTCGTGGATGAGTATGGCGGCACTGCAGGCTTGGCGACCATGGAAGACATTTTGGAAGAGATAGTTGGCGAAATAAAAGACGAAGACGATTCGGAAGAAGACATGGGTTTTGTGAAGCTTCCTTCCGGGCAATATATGCTGGATCCGTTAATTTCTCTTTCCGATTTGGAAGAGCATTTAGGAATTCATTTTACCATAGAAGAAGACGAGCACATAGAAACTCTTTCCGGTCTTATACAGCATACTCTGGGGTCTTTGCCCAAAACCGGTACAAGCGTTGAGATTCAAGGGTATCTGTTCAAGATAAAAAAGATGGAAGGCATTAAGATGGAAGAGATTATCCTGGAGAACGCTATTAATCCCAGTTAATGCTAGGCGGCGGGTCTTTCAGGTCTTTGTTATTCTTGGCTTCTTCAAATTTTTGCCGTAAATATTCGGAACGGTTCTTTTCTTTTTCCCTAGCTTCGATCAATTTTCTCTCAAGTTCCGCTGGTTTATTTTTCTCTTGTTCCAAAAATTCTTCCAGACTCCCCTTCTTTTTGCGCTCCCTGTGAGCCACAACTTCTTTGGCAGAGGTATCTATAACCAAAACATTATTACAACACGGACATATAACTTCAATGTTAGGCATTTTAAGAATGTAGTAAATTCTTTTTTCTATATTCCTTAATGTTGAAAAAACTTGTCACCATAATACTTGCTTTAATAGCCTTGCTCGCAGGCTTCTATGCTCTTATGCGCT
>WQSA01000151.1 GCA_009788135.1 Candidatus Fibrimonadales bacterium | reverse complement strand
GTAACTATTACGGTTGACAACAAGGAAGTTCAGGTACCTGACAAAACAAACCTTATAGAAGCGCTTAAATCCGTTGGCATTGAAACGCCGCACCTGTGCTACCACCCGGAATTGCCAGTTAGCGGAAATTGCCGCCAATGCATGGTTGAGGTTGATGGCCCCAGAGGGATGAGCCTTGTGATCGGTTGCTACACACCTGTCCGTGCCGGCATGAAGGTTGCAACTCCTGCAAGCAGTCAAAAAGTTGCAGATGCCCGCAAAGCGGTTTTGGAATTTTTGCTCGTAAACCATCCGCTGGATTGCCCGATTTGCGATAAAGCCGGCGAGTGCATGCTTCAAGAAAATTACATGATGGCCGGAGCCTCTAACAGCAGATTGAATCCTGAAGCCGGAAAGCAATTCCACGGAAATCCGGAGCACTCTTTCACTGACAGCAAAGACCAGCACAGAGGTGGGAAAAGAGTTGACATTGGCCCCAGAGTTATACTTGACGAAGAGCGCTGCATTCAATGCAGCAGATGTGTGAGATTTATGCGCCACATTGCCGGAGACGAGCAGTTGCAGCTCGCTTTAAGAGGCGGGCATTCCCATATCACAACATTTCCCGGCGAAAAACTTGACCACCCTTATGATAGATGCGTAACAGATATTTGCCCGGTTGGAGCTTTGACAGATAAATCATTCAGATTCAGAAAAAGAGTGTGGGCTCTGAGCAGGGTTCCCACTATTTCAATGGACGATTCGCTTGGAGCAAATATATGGGCAGACTATGCAGACGGCGTTGTGTACAGAATTATGCCTCGCTGCAACCCCGATGTGAACAAAAGCTGGATTTCAAATGCAGCAAGAGAAGTGAAAATTCACGAAAACAGACTGCTGACCGGAAATATACTGGTGGCAAAGGCGCTGATAAAAGGCAAAATTGCCATTGTGCTGGGCGGTTCATGCACGGCAGAAGAAATAGCTACATTCCTTGAGCGCAAAGCGGAAATTTTCAGCGGTTCATTTTTGCCAATCCAAAAACCGGATGGCATAGCACGTTCTGGAGATCCTGTTGCAAACAGAGCTTGCCTGAACAACACAAAACCATTGAGCGAGCTTGCAAAGCGGGCTGGCGAGTTTGACCTGTTGATAACCGTTGCCGCAGACCTGTGGGATGAAACTCCAAAAGAAGCGAAAGTCCTAGACAAAATTCCAAAACACCTGGCCTTAACGCCATTTGAAAACGCCACCGCAAAGAGAGCTACATTGGCAATCGGCATTCGTCACTGGCTGGAAAACACCGGGACCATGATCAACAGCAAAGGCATGGAACAAAAATTGCAAGGAGTTCCCACAAAAGAATCCGCACAAGTAAAAAGCGCAAAAGCCATAGCGGAGGCTTTGATTGAATAATAAATCATTTATTCATTTTACAACGTGCACTGCGATTTTCGTAGTGTCCGTTTTAATTCTATTCCCAACGCAAGACATAGCGCAGAAAACCGAATTGCCGGTGCTTGGGCAAAGCAGCCCTCGCTCAATAATTGCGAAAATATCATTTGATATTCCGAAAAATCAGCAAGAATTGGAAGAAGAGATGAAAAAAGCAAAGGAAAAAGTTCATCCAGTATTTCAATATGATGAGGATGTGACAAAAAGACTTTCCGAAAATTTCGAACAACTGCTTGCGCAAATTGAAACTTACGGACATTTGCAACGGGAAATATCAACGGCAACAGAGGCAGATCAGATAAAAATAAACAAAGCGAGCGATTTATATCAATCCCTAGTTCGCAAAATTTCCACAACGGCTCTGAGCCAGCTTAGCCAAAATAACGCTTCAAGAGACACTTTGAGAGAAATTTTCAATACAATGCTTGCGCATGGCGTTTCAAACACATTAATTGCGGAGCAGCGCAGAGAAGTTGCGATATTTGAAGAAACTTATAATATAAGCTCGGTTAATCACATATTGTATTCAAGAGGCGATGTGGTGCTGATTAAAAACGGAAAGGAAATTATTGTGGAAACTTCCTCAATTCGCCCTAAGGAACTTTTGATAGATGCTATTTTGGATAAATACAAAAATACTTTCAGCGTGAATCACGGAATATCCAGCGCATTTTACGAAATTCTGTATGTATTCATTTCCCCGCCGAATGTAATCTATCTGGAAACGGAAACCGAAAAGCGCAGAACAGAAGTTGCCAAGCAGGTAAATCCGTCAAAGGGCATGGTTCCGCGCGGAATAGAAATAATAGCGCAAGGCGCAATAGTCACAAAAGAGACTTTGGAAAGGCTTGAAGCGATGCAAACTGCTTTGCAAAAAGACCAGTCCAAGTTTTTATATACTGCTACTTATGGGCAGTACATATTGCTTTTCATAATTACCGCAACGCTTTGCTTTTATCTATGGAGATTCCGCCCTTCAAGCAATAAGATGCGTCTTTCGCAGATATGGGCTGTTGCGTTGATAGGAATTGCGCAAATAATTTTATTCCGTTTTGTCCACGATTTCTTTTTAGAGATTATTGAAAATGAATATTTGAATCCTGTTTGGGCTTATCCTTTTGCCTTTACTCCTATTCTGGCCGCTGTGCTCTTCACGCTTAGAACTTCGTTGGCTCTCACGCTTTGGAGCTCGGTGCTTTTTGGTATTTTTGCCGGCTATGACCTGTCTTATTGCATTGTTGCTTTTCTGATTTCGTTTACCATGAGCTTAATTGTGTATCGCATAAGGTACAGGGTTAGGTTTATACAGGCTTTGTGTGCCGGGCTTTGCATATTTGTTGTTTTGCTAGCTGGGATTTTGCTGCTGAGAAACAGCATGACTTGGGGTAGTTATTGGCAGAACATTTTGCTAGGCGCTGCGAATTTGCTTTTATGCGTAACTTTTATATCCGTGTTCTGCAATGTTTTTGAGAGGATTTTCCAGATAACAACGAATTTGAGGCTTGCGGAGCTTTCCGATTTCAATCATCCGCTGTTAAGGCATTTGTCCGAGTACGCTCCGGGAAGTTTTCATCACAGCATTCAGGTTGGAAATCTGGGAGAGATAGCCGGCGAGCGCATTGGAGCTAACACGCTGTTAATCAGGGTTATGGCGCTTTACCATGATATTGGCAAAACCATGCGCCCTGAGTATTTTACGGAAAATCAGAGATTTGGTTTTAATCCTCACGATAATATTTCTCCTTACGATTCTATAAAAATTTTAAGGGCTCATATAGACAGGGGAATAGAGTTTGCCGAGGAATACAATTTGCCGGATCCAGTTGCCACAGGCATAAGGGAGCATCACGGCAACAGCGTGGCATACTTTTTTTACAGCAAGGCAAAGGAGATGTATCCGGACAAGGAAGTGAAGTCTTCTGATTTCAGCTATAGGGGTTTAATACCGCAGAGCAAGGAAACAGCCATATTGATGCTTGCAGATAGCATAGAAGCGATTGGCCGTTCAATGCAAAACCCAACTCCGGAATCGCTTTTGGAGATGATACAGAAAACCATAGAAGACAGGATGCTTGACGGCCAGTTAAACGATTCAGGTTTGACAATTTACGATTTGAAGGAATTGGGCGCTGGATTTTTGCAAGGTTTGGAAGGCAGTACGCATTCGAGGGTTCAGTATCCCAGCAATGTATTTGAAAAGCGGCGCAAGGAAAGAGGCAGCGGCAAGGTGACGACTCTCGCTGTTGATAGTTGATGTGAATAAGGTCAATTCAATCCTTGTCAACAACCAAGCCGGTACGGCTCAGCAAGCCGCTCGGAATGCTCTTTATAGGATTCCCAAATATCCCTATCAAGCACAAAGAAGGGCACTTTGCCAAACCAACAGGCAAAGTCGTAAGCTGATTCTCGTCAAGAACAAGCTCGTGGAGCTTCTTGAAATCGGAAAATTCCTTGGGAATGCGCTTCAACTCGTTCCCGGAAAGCACCAATTCTTCCAAATTGCGCAAATTTGCCATTACCGTAGGAACCGAAGTCAAATTGTTGTTGTCCAAATAAAGCTTTCTCAGGCTTTTCAAATTGCCAATGGATTTTGGCAAAGATGCAAGCATGTTGTCGTGCAAACTCAGCTTTGCAAGAGATTTCAGCTTGCCAAAGTTTTGAGGCAAAACGGTTAGCAAATTGCCTGCAGCATTCAGCATTTTCAAATTTAGCAAATCGCAAATAGAATCCGGAAGCTCGGATATTGTATTGTAACCAACATAAAGCTTTTCCAGCTTCTTAAGCTTGCCAAGGCTCTTTGGCAAATTCATAATGCTATTGCCCCTGATAGAAAGATGTTTGAGCTTCTTCAAATGGGCAATTTCTTCCGAAATGCAGGTTATCTTATTGCCATCCAAACACAGTTTTTCAATGTTTTTAAGCGAAAAAAGCTCTTGAGGAAGCTCGCAAAGCTCCATTTCAGACAAATCAAGCTCCAAACTGCCGTTTTCAGCCGCTTTTTTTATCTTTCTTCTCGCGGCTCCAAAGGCTTTTTGCGCTCTGCCAAAATATAACTTTGCTTCTTCTTCTATCTCCATACCTAAACCTTTAAAATGTCCGCCTCCTTCTCTGCCAAGGCTGCGTCTATCATGCCTATAAATTTATCGGTAATCTTTTGAATATTCTCAATGTCCTTTTTAGATTGATCCTCCGGCAATTCTTTGTTCTTTTTGACTGCATCGTTAGCCTCTCTGCGCAAATTCCTTATGGCTGTACGGCCATCTTCCGCATGTTTTTTTGCCATTTTCGCAAGTTCCTGCCTGCGCTCAGCCGTCAAAATTGGCATGGCTACTCTAACTCCATCGCCTTCTTTTGAAGGATTCAAACCTAAATTTGCCGCCAATATGGCTTTGCATATAGGATCAACCAACTGTTTTTCCCATGGACTCACAAAAAGCATTCTCGGCTCCGGGCTTTTTACCGTGGCAACCTGAGAAATCGGGGTTAATGTGCCGTAATAATCTACTTTTACATCATTCAAAATCGCCGGCGATGCTTGACCGGTGCGCAACCTGGCAAACTCGCGCCGCGTAGCTTCAACGGCTTTTTCCATTTTGGCTTCCAGCTCTGCTGACATAAAAACCTCCGTTTTTATTAAATATAGCATTTTTATCGGCAAAATACAAGCCCCTTTCTCAAAAAAAATAAATTAACGCATATCCCTTGACAAAGCTCTTCTTAATTTCTATATTTTAACACCCTTATATATTATTAAAAGGGAAAAAATTGCCCAAAGAGGCGATTTGTTGTTTGGAAAGCAAAGAAAAGAACTTGGTAAGTGAATGAACCATATGCACCCGTCATAGGGGCATAGAAAATGATTTAAGAGTCGATCAACTTATGAAGAGTTTGATCCTGGCTCAGAACGAACGCTGGTGGCGTGTC
>WQSA01000150.1 GCA_009788135.1 Candidatus Fibrimonadales bacterium | reverse complement strand
CATGATAATCAAGACGATTTTTTATATGACCGCGCAAAAATTATGATTGCCACAAACGCTTTTGGAATGGGAATAGATAAGTCCAATGTGTCTTTTGTTGTACACTACAATATGCCTAAGGATATGGAAAGTTACTACCAGGAAGCAGGGCGCGCGGGTAGGGACGGAGGGATTGCCGATTGCGTTTTGCTTTACAGCAAGCAGGACGTGCGCACGAATTTGTGGATGATTGAAAACGACAAAGATGCCGGATATCCAGACGAAGAAACGGAAAAGGTGCTCAAGGAACGTGAGCGCAAACGCTTGCGGGAGATGACTTTTTATTGCGCTACCAACGATTGTTTGCGAGGCTATATTCTAAAATACTTCGGGGAAAATCCGCCGAATTATTGCGGAAATTGCGGCTGTTGCAATACGAATTTTGAAACTGTTGACATAACGATTGATGCGCAAAAAATCCTCTCTTGCGTGGCGAGAATGAAGGAACGTTTTGGAGTGAAAATTTTAATGGAAGTGCTTAAAGGCAGCAGAAGCGAGAAGGTTATGCGTCTTGGGTTTGACAAGCTTTCAACTTACGGCATATACGAAAAAAGCGAGAAGCTGTTGCGAGAAACTATAGAGCAACTGATATTGAACGGTTATCTTTTGAAAACAGACGATGAATATCCTGTGGTTAAACTCGGAAAACGTGCCAGCGAAATTTTGCGAAGCGACGGCGCTGTGCAGATGAAGCTATCAAAAGAGAAGCCGAAAGAGGAAATTGCAGAAAGCAAAAAGCAGTTTAAAGTTAGAGAGGTTGACAATAAGCTGTTTATGGCTTTACGCAACCTCAGAATGGAGATCGCAAAAGAGCAAGATGTGCCAGCGTTTGTGATTTTCCCGGATAGCGCTTTGATTGATATGTGTTTGAAAATGCCTGCGACCAGAAATGAATTTCTGAATGTATCTGGCGTTGGCCATGTGAAAATGGAACGTTATGGAGATAGATTTTTGAAGGTTATTGCCTTTTCATAACAACCGCATCTTCCCCATCCGCGTAATACTTTTTTCTCTCAGCGATTTTCTCATATCCCAACTTCTCATAAAGAGCAATCGCAGCAACATTGCTCACCCTAACCTCCAAAAAAAAGCTTTTGGCACCTTGCGCCGCCAATTCTTTGTGGCAATGCTCCATAAGCATCTTTCCAAACCCCTTGCCCCGCTCAGACTCCTCAACCTCAATGAGCAACAGCTCGCACTCATCGGCGGCCATTTGCCAAATAGCAAATGCCTTTTTGTCCAGAACCCAAGAAGTTGAACTGGGCTGCCACTGCGGATGCATAGCTGCAATCCACTCAAAATCGTGTTCGTTTGCAAGTCGAAGCATAATGCGATAAATTTACTATTTTTCCAAACATGAAAATCACCATTGAAATACTGAAAATGTCGCTGGGCGACCCTGTTACCATAGGTATTCTCTTGCTTTTNGCCTTTTTTTCCCTGCTTTCATGGGGAATTATAATAACAAAACACTTTTCGCTAAGAGGCAAGCAACATGACAATACATTGTTTTATAAATCTTTCGGAAAGATAAAGAACTTTGCGGAAATTGACAGCCTCTCTGCAAAAAGCTCCGAATGCCCTCTGAAATCCATAACTGTGTCTGTGTACAAAGAATCTCAAAATTTAAGCCCATTTGTGAGCGCAGAAACGCTTGCGCCACGCTCGGAAATGCTGGAAGATACCATGCAGCGCGAAATTGAAGCCTGCAGGCTGGAAGAAGACTCCAAGCTCTCCATACTGGCTGTAATCTCCAACGTATCGCCATTCTTTGGACTGTTCGGAACTGTGTGGGGCATAATGCAATCCTTTTACGAAATTGGCTCGCACGGCTCCGCAGACCTGAGCATAGTGGCACCAGGAATAGCGGTAGCCCTTATTACCACGGTTGCCGGCTTGATAGCAGCCATACCAGCCTCAATGGGATACAATTATTTTGCAGCTCGCAACAATCGCCAGGAAATTCTCTACTACAACTTCGCTTCGCATTTGCTGAGCTTGTTTAAACGCGGAGATTTGCAGGCAATAGAAAAAGTTCTTGCAGACAGGGAACTCAGAAAATGAAGAGAAGCCGAGGCAAATCTCTGAACCAAGAGATGAACTTAACCAACTTGATAGATGTGGTTTTTGCCATCTTGATTGTGTTCTTAATATCCGCTCCGCTTATGAGCCAGGGCATAAAAGTTGACTTGCCAAACGCCGAAGCTCCCACCTTGACAGATCAAACAAATATGCTGAAAGTGACAATAGACAAAGAGGAAAAAATTTTTATTGCAGATATGCAAGTGCAATTAGATGATTTCAACGAAATTTTTAAATCCACTTGGAGAGATGAAATGCCCGTTGTGATAAACGCCGATGAAACCGTGAAATACGGCATTGTTATGAAAGTTGTAACTTTGGTTCAGATTGCCGGCGTTAAGCAACTTGGATTTTTAACATTGGACCGAGACCCGGAGAAAAAGAAAAGATGAGCGAACTTTATCCTTATAAAAACAATAAACCGAAAGTCGGCGAGCGTGTATTCATTGCGCCCGGAGCGTGCATAATTGGAGAAGTTGAACTTGCAGACGATGTTTCCATTTTTCACAATGCGGTTTTGCGCGGAGACATCAACAGCATAAAAGTTGGCAAAAAATCAAATATACAGGACAATTCAACAGTGCATTTGGCAAGCGACAAAGGCGTTGTTATTGGCGAAGGCGTGACGGTTGGCCACAATGCGGTTGTTCACGCATGTACAATTGAAGATTACTGCATAATAGGAATGGCATCCTGCGTTATGGACGGCGCAAAAATAGGACATCACAGCATTGTAGGCGCAGGAGCGCTAGTGACCAGCGGCAAAGAATTCCCGCCTTATTCCCTGATAACAGGAAGCCCTGCGCGAAGGCTCAGAGATTTAACGCAAACAGAAATAGAACACTGCGAAACGAGTGCGAATCATTACGTAGAAGTGAAAGACAGCTTTATTTCGCAGAGCCTTCTATCCGGCTCTGAGCGCTCGCATCAATCTTGCTAGGATTATCCAAAACAACAAGCTCAACGTGAGCAGTTGGAATGAACATAAATTTACCATACTTCATTATGTATATAAATTTCTGCTCAGCTTCCAGCTTCCTGCACAAGCGGATATATTCCTCTTTAGCCTTTGCAACATCAGCTTTAAAGTAAAACTTGATCTTTTCACCAGAAATTAAATGAATGGTGATTGTATAATTATCAAGCCCATTATCATCAAAAGCAGACATAAGACTAACCTATGGTGAACAATACTTGGCTTTCCGAAACGGCATCGCCTTCTTTCACGCTTATGGACTGAATAGTCCCGGCAGAAGGAGCGAATATTGGAGTTTCCATTTTCATGGCTTCCAAAACCATAACTTCCTGGTTTGCAGCGACTGTTGCGCCAACTGCAAGCTTTATTTTCATAACCTGACCAGGCATGGGGCTTAGCACAGGAGCGCCAGCGCCAGTTGGAGCCGGTGCGGCAGCAGCAGGTTGTGGAGGTGGTGGAGCCGCAACCGGAGCCTGAGCTACAGGTGCTGCAACTGGAGCCGCTGCAACGGGTGCATGAGCGGCATTCTCGCCAAGAACTTCAACGCCAACATCGTAAGTTCTGCCTTCTAGAGTGATGCGAATGGTTTTCATAACTGTATCCTTTTGGTTAAACCTTGTTTGTGTGGAGCCCAACTCTGCCTTGAACAGCCCAAGTCCAGTCCATCGTGTTAAGCGGTTTGAATTTTACAATATTTACGGGCCCGCCGCAAGCGTGAGTTATTGCAGCGCTAATTATAGCAACAAACTTGTCGTCGCTTAAACCAGGATGTATGGTTTGCTGGGAGGCCGCCGCATGGGCTGCCCCATGCGATTGCGCCGCTGTTGCCGGAGCAATGTACTTCTGCTTGAGAAGGTCTTGAATGCTTCCGAGAAAAAACATTATCCTGAACGAAAGGGCTATCATGCAAATCATGCAGACAAACATCAAGCCTTGAGGCGAAAATAGAGGAAAATCTATCATAGTGGTATCAATCCGTGTTTTTTAGGTGGGCGCGTAGAGCGTTTGGTCAANGAGAAGCGCAAAGCCAAGGCCAAGCNGTATCTTGTTTCAGACGGCTCTATNACATCTGTTATCATATTCGTTTCTGCCGCTTGCCACGGGCTTGCGAATTTGTCGCGATACTTTTCAATAAGTTCCGCTTTTTTCGCTTTAGCTGCGGCATCGCCGCCTTCCGCTTTTACAGCATCTATTTCTTTTTTATACACAACGGGAATTGCACCTTCTGCACCCATAACCGCAACTTCTGCGCAAGGCCAGGCGTAAACAAAATCTGCGCCCATGTCTTTTGAGCACATCGCAAGATATGCGCCGCCGTAAGCTTTGCGCATTATAAGAGTGATTTTTGGAACTGTTGCCGCAGCATATGCAAAGAGCATTTTTGCGCCGTGCCTTATTATGCCGCCTCTTTCTTGAGCGAGACCAGGCATAAAGCCGGGAACGTCAACCAGATTCACAACAGGAACGTTGAAAGCGTTGCAAAAGCGAATAAATCTTGCGCCTTTGTCTGAGCTGTCTATATCCAAGCAACCAGCCTTTACAGCGGGTTGATTTGCTATTATTCCAGCGACCATGCCTTCTATGCGAGCGAAACCCACAATTATATTCTTTGCAAAATCTTTCTGAACTTCCAGCCACTGGTTTTTGTCCGTGATTGCTTCTATAACTTTGCGCACGTCAAAGCCCATTTTGGAATCTTCAGGTACAAGCTCATTGAGGCTTGCGTCCTTGTTTTCCGCTACAGCTTCCGGCAATACATGAGGCGGGTTCAGCATATTGTTGAGCGGCAAAAAGCTGAGCAATTTTTTTGTGATTGCCAGAGCTTCCTTATCGTCTTCCGCAACAAAATGAATATTTCCGCTTACGCTTGCATGCGCATCTGCCGTGCCGTATTGCTCAACGGGAGCTTCTTGCCCGGTTGCCGCTTTAATGACGCTTGGACCGCATATATACATTTCCGCATTTTTGCGAGTTTGAATTAAAAAATCCGTTAAAGCTGGGCTATAAGCAGCGCCGCCAGCGCAAGGTCCGGCAATTATGGAAATCTGAGGAACCAAACCGGATGCGTAAACATTGCGGAAAAATACCTGTCCGTAGCCGCTCAATCCCCAGATGCCTTCTTGAATTCTGGCTCCGCCGGAATCGTTTATGCCAACTATCGGGAAGCCTAGTTCGCAAGCTTGGTCCTGAAGGTCGCAAATTTTTTGCGCATGCATTTGAGAAAGCGAGCCGCCGCTAACGGTGAAATCCTGGCTGAACACCGCAACCGGGCGTCCATCTACATTTCCAACGCCTGTGATCACGCCATCGCCCGGCAATTTGTGGGCAGTGGGTTTAGCCTGGTCAAC
>WQSA01000149.1 GCA_009788135.1 Candidatus Fibrimonadales bacterium | reverse complement strand
AAAGCGCCCTTGAAAACATCGGATTCAATCGGGGGCAAGAGTTCTGTTTTGATTACAAAAGACAGCACGGATTTGCGAGCGTTTTTGCAAACTTCGGAAATTCCTATTTATCAGATTTCCATTGCGACTTTAAAGAATACGGCAGATACTTTAAGGCTTTGCGCCGGCGATTTGAAGCTGGATTCTGTGATGTGGGGAAAGGCGGTTAACAGACCGATTAAGTGCCCAGGCACGGAAAAAGTTAGTCCTGGATTTGTGCCGAAAGTTTCAAGCAATCAGGCAAAGATTTTGCAGATATCGGAGCGAGTTTTAACGCGTTCAAAAAAAAGCACGATGCTCAGGGTGCGCATAAATTCGCAGGGAAAGTTTGAGCTTAGGCTGGTTGACAGGGGAGGCGCTTTAATTTTGAAAAAAGTTATGGATGTGCCGGCAAACAGTTCGTGGATTGAGATTCCGGAATGGAAGCGTTGCCAGAACGGTCCGTGTTTTATTTATTTAAATGGAGAGGGAGTCAGTGAAACGTCTGCTTTTGTTGTTCGCCCTTGAGTGCCATGCGTTGACTTTGCCGTTATTCAGCAACCCTGCTATTTGGAATGCCGAAGAAATGCATGAAGTTGAAAAAACGAGAGCGATTGCGTTTCGTTACAGCGAGCCGTTTGAAGATTTTCATGTTGGCAAAACGGATATCGTTTGGAGCGACGGGCGTTTTTTGGCAGCGGCAGGTTTTGGCGGAGCGGCATTGGATTCCATTTACAGGGAGCTTGAGTTTTCCGGTGTTATTGGATTTAGGCCTTTCAATTTTTTGTCGTTCAAGCTTGGGGAGACAGCGAATATATCTTGGGTTCCCGGAGATGGTTCATGGCAGGAGCATAGAGTTTCTGCGGGCGCAAGTTTTTTTTACAAGGATTGGGCAAAGGTTTATTTTTCGCCAAGGGTTCATTTGATTTCAAAGACTCCCGTAAGTTTTTCCTGGCTTTTGGGTTGCGAGGCGAATTTCAGTTCTCTTTATTCGTTTGGCGTGCAGTTGCCGTTGCATATATACCAGCAGGTAAAGCTTGGCTATTTTAGCATTTACAATTCGTTTGCATATCCGGGTCCGGTTTTGGGTTTTGGCTTTGCGCTTGGCGTTTCGGGAGTTTCAGTAGGGGTTGGGTATTTGCGAGCTGGGTATCCTGGCGGGAATTTGGGGTATGTTGGGGTATTCTGAACTGTAACTGAGGTGTAACAAAAACGTTGACAATAAGTAAAATCTTTTCTATATTAGGGGTAATATACAATATGTAAAGGAGCCTCTATGGCTAGATCCCTGTTTAATTTGAAGACACTCGCAATAGCGATTATGGCTGTATTTGCCATTCCGGTTTTTGCAGCGGAATACAGAATCTACAATCCCTATGAGAATGTGGACTTTAGCAAGCAGTATAAAGCTGGGTTTCATAACCACTCTACTTACTCGGATGGCAGTAATACCAGAAAGGATATGCTTGAAGATGCGTATAGGAAAGACTATAGCGTTTTTACCATGAACGATCATAACTGGCTAACTCCTGCTTGGGATGAACCTGGATATGGTCCACCAGATAGAGGAACTTTTTATGGTGGAACTAGTACTAATAAAGTATCTCTCACAACTCAAGAAAAAGATAATATGAATGCTGGAACATATACTGGCGTGACTGGCAGAACTTCTGATATAGGCGGCATGATTGGTTTGGTCAACACAAACGAGCATTCGTCGGGCCATCACATAAACTCTTATTTGGCTGATTATGCTACGATATCTCAGGACGTGGATGAAATCCTAGGAAATATTCGGGATAAGGGCGGCATATCTATTATCAATCACCCTGGCAGACATACAAACGGAGCTGGTCAGAATTGCACAAGCCCAATAGCATCAAATGATGCTACTAACATTCAAAAATACGCTGATTACTTCAGAAACTATCCGTCTTCTGTGGGTATGGAAATAATTAATAAAACTGATGGCGAGTCCAGGACAGACAGATTCCTTTGGGATAACTTATTGAAAGAAATGATGCCAGATCGACCGGTATGGGGCTTCTCCAATGACGATTCGCACAGTTTAGATGAGACTGGTTACTCATATAACTTATTGCTTATGCCAGAGCTTAGTGATGAAAAAGTGTTAAATTCGATGCAAAAAGGTGCGTTTTTTGCTTTTTCCCGTGCTGCACGTTGCGAGGGAATCTGGACAGATGCGCCTAATCGAGGAAGCGCTTCACATATTTCAAGGCAAAAAGAACCAATGCCAAAAATAACTAATATAGAAGTAAACGACAATACAATTACAATTACGGCAATTACGGTTAATTCTAGTGGAGTGGAGATTGTGGGTAATCCTAATATTGATTGGATTGCCGATGGTATAAAAATCCATACAGGTTCTTCGCTTAATATTGCTAATTTCTCCGACAAAATTAATAATTACGTTCGCGCCAATGTTTGGAATAGCAATGGCATAATCTTTGTTCAGCCGTTTGGGATTAAGATTACAAGAACTATTGAAGAAGAGATTGTTGCAGCCAAGACAGCAATTGAGTCGAGAACTTACAATGTAGAATTTGCTAACGGAACAGTTATTAATGCTGTCAATGTTAAACGTGCAATTGAACAAGAAATTGCGGCATTGCAGCTCGTAAAAGTAAATACTAAGGTTGAAGTTACTGAAGTCGGTGGCAGTTATACATTTACTGTTGAATTGAGTAAAGAGCCAGCACAATCGCAGACAACATTATCAATGCCGATAAATGTCTCAGTAAGTCCGCTTACTTGCGAGTTAACAAATCCAATAACAAAAATAGTGGTAAGCTCAGGTACAATTTCAAGAAGTGGTACCTGGACCGTAAAATGCAATAATACAACAACGTTGTCAGCTTCTTCTTCTGGCTTTGCATGGGAAACACAATCCAGTCCATCTGCTCCTGCAACTTCAGGCCTCTTTAGTTATAAGGTTACTGGAAATTCTGGTGCTGGTGCTTGTGCTGGCAAGAACGCTACTTGCACAGTGCCAGTTGTCCCTGCTGCATTTGAATGTACGTTAAAAGATCCAGGGGCAAAAGGAAAAGTGGGCGAACCAATAACTTTATCAAACGATTTTAACGTATACTGCCATGCTTATAATTCTAGTAATTATACTACTAATTCTACAGTTGTTGCTAATAATGATTATACAATTTCAACAATTAATCTAACCCCTACAGTTCCAGGCCTTTTTGAGATTGATATTAGAAAAAGCGGTGGTACTGGTTGTTCAAACGCAACAGCTAAGTGCGTAATAGAAATAGAAGATACCAGAACTGAAGAACAGAAGTGCGCCGATTATTGGACTGGCGTAGCTTGCGTTCCTGTTGTATCTTCCTGCGCTCTTTTGACAGATATTATTATCGCCAACGAATGCGTAGCCAGAACCGAAACTCAATGCACGGGCGCAGGCATAGAATGGCACAAAGGTACTTGCATGACAAATGCAGATGTGCTTTTGGCTAAAAAAGAAACTTGCGATGAGTACTGGACTGGTGCGGCTTGCGTAGCTTGGAACAGCACCTGCGCTGAAACAGAGAAAGTTGACGAATCTGACAATAGCTGCATGATGCTGAACGAAGCCGAGTGCGGAAGCGAAGATGGCGTGGAATGGCACGCTGGCGAATGCATGACTTTGGCTATGAAAAACGAAAAGATTGCCTGCGCTGATAACTTCAAGAAATGGGGAACTGCCTCTTGCTTAGAAGAATGCTTGGATGGCTATACGAATGTTGAAGGCTTTTGCGTTGACGATGCAGTGATTGCCCGTGACAAAGCGGTTGCCGCTTGCAACCTATTGAACAAAAACATCCAGGACATAGAAATTGGCAACGCTTGCACTACTTGCAAATTGGCAACCGATGTGGTTGATGCAAATGGTATTTGCGTATTCAATACCGCCACTTGCGTTGCAGCGAACGGTCAGAAACCTAACGCTACAAATGATGATTGCATGGCTATGACAGGCCAAGAGCGTTGCGAATACGCAAACTCAACCCTTATATTCGTTGGCGCAACATTCGTTGATGTTTCGACTTCCTGCAAAACCTCGCTTGAAATTGAGCAAGCTGCTTGCACCGAATACTGGAATGGCATGGCTTGTGTCCCAGTTGTAACATCCTGTACTCTTGCGACACAAACTGTTGTTGCCAACGAATGCGTAGCCAGAACCGAAGCTCAGTGCGCAGGCACAGGCATAGAATGGTACAACGGTGCTTGCACGACAACTATACCTATTATCGCCAACTTATCCAGTGCGACAGTAACGGTTAATGGCACATACACTTACAATGGCATGGCACAAATCCCTGCGGCTGAAAATGTTGTAGTAGTCTTTAACGATAAAATTCTGGAACACGATGTTGACTACATCTACGCTGTTGCGAATAACATAAACGCTGGAATGTCAACCGTGACTCTTACTGGCAAAGGATATTACACTGGCACGAAAACAGAAGACTTTACCATACTCCCAACTCCGTTAACAACAGCAATTGTTTCCGAATTTAACCCAATGATTTACACTGGCATAGAGCAAACTCCCAATGCAACCGTTACCGTAAACGGCCTAACGGCAACAGGAACTTGGAGCGATGTTGTAAACGTTGCTGACTTGACCGCATTTACCGCAAACGGCAACTTCACAGGAACTCTTGAGAGAGCAACAGGCATGGCAAAAGCAGATGGCGAAACAGTCGCCAAGCCTGTTCTTGCAAGCAGAACCTCAAGCAGCATAACCATAGAAGCCCTCACAACAAGCAACGATCAAGAAGTTGAATACGCAATTAGCGAAAATGAATTTCCAAAGCCGATTATTTTTGGCGACATCTTGGGAATCTTGGATATATTAGAATTTTCAGGCTTAAAAGAAAGCTCCACTTATTACATTTTCGCAAGAGCGAAAGAAAATGCCAATTACAAAACAGGAAATATTTCAGAACCATTGGAAACCTCAACGCAAACCAACTCAAGCAGCAGCAATGAGGAGGCATACAGCAGTAGCGATGGGGAATCGTCTAGCAGCAGCGATGATGGTCAATTGCCGATTCATTTCTCGCAAGCATATATGGGCAATATAAGTGCAAAAGCGATAGGCAGAGCCATAGTTCTGGAAAATGTGCCGCAAGGCGCAAAAGTGCGAATTTACAATCTAAAAGGCGAACGAATTTATAACTCTCAACTTTCCGCTTTCAACTCTCAACTCAAAATTGAGGTTCAAACAAGAGGGATGTATGTTGCAAAAATCGGAAGTCAAACTTTGCGTGTTTTGGTGAAATAATCGCCAAAAACCGCGTTTTTTAAAAAATATGACAAATATATAGTCCTTTCTGCGGCTGCAAAAGCACGGGCAAAACTAAAGTTTTTTTTAAAAACATCCTATAAGATAAGAGTAAAAAGAACTGACTGCCCAAATCCGAGTTGCCGGTGAGTGCCGGAAAGGACAGGCTCCAGAGGCAAGGATGCCAAAGGATAAACCCTACACGGAGGTTAACTCTATGCAAATCAATCACAACGTTCGCGCAATGGT
>WQSA01000148.1 GCA_009788135.1 Candidatus Fibrimonadales bacterium | reverse complement strand
CAAATAACTACTTGACACCGGAGGAAAAAGATTCTATATTTGTGAGTAACAATTCATCTGTCGCTTAACTTAATCTACATTTTTTCCGGGACAGTTCAATTCTATAAATGAAACTTTCAAAGATAAAAAACAAGAAGATGTTGGTACGCAGAATAATTCTGCGACCGCAGCCTCGCAAGCAGAAGCTGCGACCGAACCCAATTCTGCCTGCGGCACAATGACCTTTACTGAAATGAATTCCTCGACAGAGGAAAATATCAAAGCGGGCACTGAAAGTGGAGGTATATATAATATTTCTTCGGCTTCTGAGCCGAATTCAACGCCGAACTTGCTTGCTGAATTGCCTGATTCAGCCCGAGAACAAACGAGTCCAGACACTCCGAATTCACCGCCGAACTCAATGTTGAATTTACCCCCAAATTTGTCACCCCAAAAAGAGACCAAATTCGGTGAACTTTCTATAACGCTCTCACAGCTACCATCTTCACAGAACTCTTCTCCGAATTCGGATACAGGAATACCTCGTTCCGCCCAAGAATCAGCGAGTCCAGCCATTCCTAACTCGTTGCTGAATTCGGAACGCACTCCCAAAAGGAAGCAAATGCCCCGTCAACCGAAAGAGAACAAGCCCATCACTCCCAATCTTTTCAGTTTGCTTCAGATAAACTAGGGTGGAAACTATGGAGATAATCAAAGAAAAGCCTTCTGCTACAACGCAGGAGATAGCGGTGTTTTGAGCACTATAACTTATTTTACGGGGCTTGGTCAGATGACTCCAGAATGCCCTTGGATGTAATAGCCTTGACATTTATGCTAAAAATATCTATATTTATAGCATGGATGTCAAAATTGGCTATAAGCAAGGTGAGTTATGATTCCGATTGAGTTGCAAAATCTGTTGAATGATAATGGTGAAACTGTTACCAATAGGCAAGCAGCAGAGGTCGGCATTTCCCGTGAACGGCTCAGGCTGCTTGCAAATACGGGTTGTCTGGAGCGTGTTGCTACAGGGGTGTACATTTTGCCGAATGCCTTGCCTGACAAAATGTATATGGCGCAGCTTCGGAAGCCTAAAATTATATTTTCGCATGAAACGGCTCTTTTTCTTCATGATCTAACTGATCGAGACCCTCTTGACTATTCGGTTACCGTTCCGCAGGGGTACAATACTTCTGCGCTTGTTTCTGGGAGCTTCAATGTGTTTGCGGTCAAGCAGGAGTTTTATGAATTGGGAATAGTTCAAATGAAAACCATATTCGGACACTATGTAAGAACTTACTGTTTGGAGCGTGCAATTTGCGATTGCATTAGAAATAGGAATCGGATGGATATTGCCATAGTGACCGATGCCATAAAGCGTTATGTGAAACGAAAGGATAAAAACCTTCATCTTCTTATGGAATACGCAAAATCATTTCGGATTGCAAAATCGCTCAGAAGCTATATGGAGGTGCTTTTATGAATAACTCCATGCAATTGAAAGCCTTGATTCGCAATCTGTCAGCGGAAAAAAATGTGGATGCCGGGATAATTTTGCGAAACTTCATGCATGAGCGCCTTTTGGAGCGGATATCCATTTCGGAGTACAAGAATAAATTTGTCTTCAAAGGCGGCATGCTAATCTCGGCGATTGTGGGCATCGACTCGCGTTCCACAATGGATATAGACGCAAACATTAAGGGGCAAACTCTCAACGAAACAGAGATTGTCTCAATTGTGAACAACATTTTGAGCTTGCCAGTTGATGATAATGTCTCGTTCACCCTGAAAAGCATAGATGAAATTCGGGATGACGCCGATTATCCTGGCTATCGCATAGCCATTGAAGCTATTCTTGACAAAACTTGTCAGATGCTTAAAATGGACGTTACAACCGGGGATCCAATAGTTCCGAAAGAAACTGAGTACAACTTTATGTTGATGTTTCAAGATAGGGCAATCGGGATAATGGCATACAATTTAGAAACCATACTTGCCGAAAAGGTTGAGACTGTAATAGCAAGAAGCGTGGCGAATACACGAATGAGAGATTTTTATGATATTTACATATTGACTTTAACGCAGAAACTTGACTACGGCAATTTTAAAGCAGCATTGAAAAATACTGTGGAAAAACGTGGCACGGTTAAACAGATGGATGTTGCTGATGAAGTTATTCTGGCAATAGCTGAAAACGCAATTATGATTGATTTGTGGCAACGCTACCGAAAAAAATACAGCTATGCCGCAAATGTAACTTGGGAAGTGGTTATTGAGTCGCTGAAACGCTTGTTGAATCCTAATTAGGATGAAGTTTAAGCCGATCTAGGAAAGCGAATAAACCAAAATAGGAGTTCGCTTATGAAAAAGAACAAAAAAGCCGCATTGTTTGATGCGCTTGTCTGCACCAGCGCCAAGGTTTACCCTGTCACTACTAAGCGCATTCCAGTTTTTTTGGCAAAAGAACAGCGATACTTTTACAGAGAGATGCGAGAGTATTTTTCAACATTACGACGAAGCCGCCCCTCATTTGGTCATTCAGGCTTTCTTGCAGCGAGTGATAAATGGCGGCGGCGACATTATCCGAGAAATGGCAATTGGCAGCAACCGCTGCGATATTTGCATAAAGTGGAAAGGCCAGAAATACCCTATAGAGCTTAAGCTTTACAAAAGCGGCCAGACGGCGGAAAACTCTTTGGGGCAGATTTTGAAATACATGAAGAGCGTAAGCTCCAATGAGGGCTGGGTTGTTATTTTCGACCGCACTCCCAGGAAGGGCTGGGACAAAAAGCTTTATGTGAAAGAGATTGAGAAAGCAGGGAAGAAAGTGACTGTGTTTGGGTGCTAAATGTCATCGCCAGCATGGTTGACGGTAATTTTTACTATTTTTAACCCTATGGCTAAAATTCTTCCAATTTTGCTATTCTTGGCTTTTGTTGCATACGGGCAATCAACAGATGCATTTAGAAAGTTTGGAAACTCTTATGTAAAATGCTGCTGTAGCGAAGAGGCTGTTGGAGATAAAGATTGTGAAAACATCTTGCGGAATGTTATAGAACCAGGATCAGGACAATATAAAATGGAACTTGAAAGATTTCAAAAAGAAGTGAAAAGTGTTGAAGGCATAGAACTATTATGCGCTGTAATTAAATCTAAATTTGCGTGTGGTAATAGTTGTGATTTTCTTGCTTGCCCCGGGCGAGAACGGAATTGTTCTGTAAATGCCAGATATGATGATTTATTGGAAGATGATTAAAAAATACAAGCAGTAAACATCTGAAAATGTATCTTTTTACCATGAAAATAAAATAGAAATTTGTTTTAATGGAGCTATTGCCTGAATTGAAGCATAAAACTATGAAGGACGGGGCAGAGGTCTTTTGATCTTTGCCGATTTAAGGGAATAGTTACTTGCCCGCAAAAATTGTATATTTACCATTAATTGCACTCTTAGGTAAAAAATGGAAAAAGTTAATTCGGTTTTATTGGTGATAGGTATCTTACTTGCCTTGGCATTTACATTTTCCTGCTCCTCAGACGGTAACAGGAGTGATATGGACACTAGCTCTGATTCAGTCAGCGGAAGCAGCTCTTCTAATAGAGGTTCAAGTTCAAGTGCTACAGGTAGCGACTCAAGTAATAGTAGTTTGATAGTATCCAGTAGTTCATTCAAAGAAAGTTCAAGCTCTTCAATTTTGGAAAATACAGATGTGTCTTCCTCTTCTGAAATATCTAGTTCTTCTGTTCATAGTTCCAGTTCTGTAGAAATTGAGCAAAGTAGCAGTTCAATTGCGGATACTTGTAACGGAGTGGAATATGATAATTTAAATGAATTTTGCTTTGAAGATGGTATTTATGAGAAATGCAATGATAAAATATATAATCCAACAAAACATAAATGCGATGAAAGCAATTCTATTTTACAGAATCATTGCAATGGCACTTTATATGATACTTACCTAGAATATTGTATTAATGGCATTTTAAAAAATAAAGGAGAGCTTATAGACGATAGAGATCAAAAAACATATAAAACAGTAGATATAGGCACTCAAACTTGGATGGCAGAAAATTTGAATTACAATGCAAACGGTAGCTTGTGTTATAATGATGATTCAAACAATTGTGTTATCTATGGTAGGCTGTATAACTGGACAACAGCTATGGCAAATTCTGAGAGTTCAAGTGAAAATCCGAGTGGAATACGAGGCATTTGCCCATCTGGTTGGCATTTACCTAGCAAAGCAGAGTTGGAGCAATTAATAGATTATGTCGGAGGCATAGAAGCCGCAGAAACTAAATTAAAAGCAAATAGTGGCCTATGGAGGTACAATGCTGGTACGAATGTTAGTACCCTTGATAATTACAATATAGGTACAGACGATTACGGCTTTTCAGCGTTACCAGGTGGATTTGGCGGTATTGCTTTTGGATTTGATGGAGGAGTATTCCCGGAATATTGGTATCGAGGAAGTGACATTCGCTGGTGGAGTTCTACAAAGCATCCTACTTATAATAATGAAGCTTGTTTTTTACGAATTGGCTCTGTATTCTGGACTGGTATTCGTTACGAAAGGGTGCTTTACTGGCATTCTATTCGATGCGTTAAAGATTGATTGTTTATTTTTGAAATTTGTTTGCGTGGAAAGTGGGGAGCAGAAACTATAATNGCATATAGCGAAAATTCTACATTTNCATTATGCTCATAGACATAATAGTTTTTTTTCTTATATTGGTTTTTGCAGTTTTGGGTGCTGTGCAGGGTTTTGTAGTTAGNGTGCTTTACCTGGCGGCTTGGNTTTTTGGGATTTTCTCCGTTTGGCTTTTTTCTGGNACNTTTGCATCNATGCTTAATGCGAACTTGGCAGGCATATCGCCTATCATAACATTGTGTTTGGGTGCGCTTTTGGCATTTTTGCTNCCGTTTTTGGTAATTCGCATAGCAGCGGCCATTGCCAAATATTTCATAAAGAAATCTGGAGCGTTGACCTTGGCCAATCGNATTTTAGGGGCAGTTTTCGGAGCTTTGAAAGGAGTTGCGGCATCAGTGATTGTTTTAACGGTTGTCCATTATTTGCCGGCTCAAGGCAATTTAAAGCACTCCGTGGAGGGTTCGGTTTCACATTCTATTTACGAAAAAATTTCCTTTGCTAATTTATGGAAAGAGTTTCATATACAATAGCCACTTTTTTTGGGGTAGGTTATTGCCCAAAAGCTCCCGGCACGGCCGGCTCTTTGGCTACTCTTCCTTTTGCATTTTTGCTCAACTTTTACTGCGGCGGCCTGCCTGCATTGCTGGTATTTTTAGCACTGGTTTATATAGTTGGAACCTTGGCGAGCAAGGAAGTTTTAAAGCACACGAGCCACGACCCTTCTTTTATTGTGATTGACGAGGTAGCAGGGCAGCTTATACCTTTGATATACATTTCTGCTTTTGCAACGAGCTTGGAGCTGTGGTGGCTTTATGCGGCAGCGGCTTTTGTTCTTTTCCGTATTTTTGATATTTTCAAGCCTTTTCCTGCAAGTTATTTTGACAAAAAGGTTCTGAATGCCCACGGCGTTATGCTGGATGATGTTGTGGCGGGAATTTACGCGCTTGTTTTTCTAATTTTCAGCAATGT
>WQSA01000147.1 GCA_009788135.1 Candidatus Fibrimonadales bacterium | reverse complement strand
TCCTCTCAAAATATTTGTTTTAATTCCAAAATCGTAAGCTACTACATGAAGGTCCCCTTCAGATGAAAATTCATAGGGTTTTTCGCAAGAAACAACGCTTGCAGAATCAAAGTTGTCCAGTCCGTGCCAGGCTATCGCTTTTTGAACTGCTTCTTCTACTTTTATTGCGCCGGTTGTGCATATATATGCTTTTTGAATTCCGTTCTCGCGCAAAAGAAGGGTTAGGGCACGGGTATCTACGCCTGCAATCGCAGGTATATTGTAGCGAACCAGAGCATCCTGCAAAGATTCCTCGTTTTGCCAGTTAGACGGCAGATTCATCTCTCTGACAATAAATCCTGCCGCAAAAAACTTTCGGGATTCCATATCATTTGAATTAGTGCCGTAATTGCCGATTTCAGGCGCAGTCATAGCCACGAATTGCCCTGCATACGAGGGATCGCTCAAAATTTCCTGATAACCGCACATTCCAGTGTTGAAAACCACCTCTCCGCAAGCATCGACCGGCGCGCCAACGGAATAACCGTAGAAAACATCGCCATTTGCCAAAGCCAAAAAGGCACCTCTATCTCTTTGCGTTTTGAAATCCATGGGCTAGAATATAGTAAATGCTGAAGCGACTAATTCAGCATTTACTATATTTAGAACCAATATAACCTTTCAAGGAGTCCACTTATGCTTAAAAAGCTCAATTTTCTCATCCCCATCGCAATTTCCACGCTCTTTATAGGTTGCCATCAGCCGCTAAAAAAAGACAATACTTTGCGTGCCGTTGCGCTAACGCCCAAAGCCGAAACCCACCAAATGATCGCAGATTTGGAAGTTTCCGAAAAGAAAGTCATGGGCCAAGCGCAAGGAAAAGCCGTTTCTAAAGTGGCCTTGGAGAAAGAGGCTGTGGCCGAAGCTCTCAAGCAAACTGACGGTGATGTTTTGGTTGGAGTCTCTTATTTTTATGAATTCTCCAAAAATGCTGATTTATCGGTGACTGTTGTAGGTTATCCAGCTCGTTATAAAAACTTCAGACCAAAGGAAGTTGATAATAAAACGAATATTTTGCTAAAAGGCCAGTTTGTTTATGAAGATGGCAGCAGCAATAACTTGTCTGTAACCATAGATAATGCTGCGGCCCCTGCTGCACCTGCCGCTCCTGCAACTCATTCAGCTCCTGCAGCTCATACAAAGCCAGCGGCTCATGAAGCAGTGAACACTCATGGAGAATAATTATATGAAAAAGCTATTTTTGCTGTTGATAAGCGGCTTCTTGCTTATTGGCTGCGTTGCTCCTGCATATAAAAACAACACTCTGCAAGCGGTTAAGATGGAAGCGCCTGATATTGAAGCTTTGCCCGTTACCGCTGATTTATCCGTTTCGGAACAAAAAGCAACTGTAGAAGTTGAAGGAAATGTTTTGCAAAGGGACATCTTGAAAAAAGAGGCAGTGGCAAAAGCTCTTGGCCAAGATCCTCCGTCTCTGGACAAACCCGATGTGCTTGTTGGAGTTAATGTGTTTGAAGAGATTACAGCCGATAAATTAAAATTGACTGTAACAGGCTATCCAGCATATTACGTAAACTTTCGCACGGCAACGGAAAAAGATGAACTGTTGAGCATGGAAAAAGCCGGTCCGATTTTGCTGGAAACAGAAAAAGGCAATGCTAATTGGTATTTTACAATGAAATACTTATTTGGAGACAACTTTAATTTTGGTCTAGGATTCGGAGCGGAATGGCCAAATGGTTTTCTTCTTGGGCTAGAAGGAGAGCTGGGAGTTCTTGACGAATTTTCCGCTGGCGGAGGCTTTAATATTGGCTTTGTAAACAATAAGCTGCCTAACGATATTAAATTAATAGGAGGCATTGCCGCAGGTTTCTGGCTTATTGAGAGATCTAGAGAGGCGTGTTATAATAACTACTACAATAATGGTAATTATTATACTTCTTGTTATGATGATTATATTAGCAATAAGGTTATGTTTGGCGGTCCTTTCGCTAAAATACGCTGGAAATTCTTTGAGACTGGAGCCAGGGTGCTTTTGGGAACCGAAAACAACTTCCATTTCTCGCTTGGCTTCGCAATCTAAAAACTTCCAAACTATCCAGGCCGGGTGCAAACCCGGCCAAATATCTCAAAATGTCTCTACAAGAACAACTTTGTGCTTTTTGAGCTTGTCCAAAGCGGCGCTTGCTTCTTCTACTTTGAAAAACATTATAGCTTCTTCGTGTTTGCGAGAAATAAAGGAATAAAAATACTCAATGCTAATCTTTTCCTCTTCAAACACAGCGAGAAGGCTTGAAAGACCGCCTGGCTCGTTTTGCACCACGGCTCCGATAAGGTCTGTCAAATTCACCGTAAAGCCTTCGGCTTTCAAAACATTGACCGCTTTATCGCAATCTCGCGCAATCAACCTTAAAATGCCAAAATCGCTTGCATCTCCGATAGATACGGCGCATATATCAACGCCGGCTTCTCCAAGCACTTTGATCGGCTTGTAAGCCTGGCCCGGTTTTGTTTCAATCAACACAGAAATTTGCTTTACCATGCTAAATCCTCCTTTTGTCAACTACTCGAACAGCTTTGCCAATGCTGCGTTCTATTGTTCCACGGCTCACAAAATGAATCTTTACGCTTATGCTTATAGCGCTGGATACATTCTTTTCAAGCTGGCTTTTAAGATTTTGAAGATTCTTCACTTCATCGCTGAACAATTCGTCTTCTATTTCAACCTGAATCTCTAATTTGTCCAGATTGTTTATGCGATCTACTATAATCTGATAATGCGGTTCTATGCCCTTCATAGAGAAAAGCGCGCTTTCTATTTGCGATGGGAATACGTTTACTCCGCCTATGATAAGCATATCATCGCTTCGCCCAATCACTTTAGTCATGCGAACATGGGTGCGCCCGCATTTGCACGGCTCGTCAATCAGCGAGCAGAGATCTCTGGTGCGGTAGCGCAATAGTGGCATTCCGGTTTTGCTTATGGTTGTGAACACCAGTTCGCCCTGATGGCCATAGCCCATAGGCTCAAGCGTTTTCGGGTCTATTATTTCCGGCAAAAAGTGGTCTTCCCAAATATGCGAACCGTTTTGGTATTCGCATTCTATTGAAACTCCCGGCCCTATTATCTCGCTTAAGCCATAGATGTTATAGGCTTTGAGCCCCAGTTTTTTTTCAATCTGCACACGCATTTCTTCGGACCAGGGTTCTGCGCCAAAGAGACCTTGTTTTAGGCTTAAATCTGACAGGCTATAACCTTCGTTTTTCATTTCGTCTGCCAAATAAAGCGCATAAGATGGAGTGCAGCACAGCGTTGTGACTTTGAAGTCTTTGAACATCTGCAATTGCCGTTTTGAATTTCCGCTTGAAGCCGGTATGGTCAAGGCTCCAAGGCGTTCGCTGCCGTAATGCGCTCCGAGCCCGCCGGTGAACAATCCATAGCCGTAAGCTACGTTTACAATGCTGTCGTTTGAGCAGTCGCACGCTGCAAACGAGCGTGCCATAACGGTTGACCAAACATCTATATCGTTCTGGGTGTAGCCCGCTACAGTAAGCTTGCCCGTTGTTCCGCTTGAGGCATGAATGCGAACGATTTCGTTTGTCGGTGCACTGAACATGCCGTAAGGATAATTGTCTCGCAGGTCTTGCTTTGTGGTGAATGGAAGCTTTTTCAAGTCTCCAAGGCTTTTTATATCAGAGGGTTTAATGCCGGCTTCGTCCATTTTTTTATGGTAAAAATCGCATTTTTCATAGACATATTCTACGAGCGTTTGGAGGCGCTTGAGCTGCAATTTTTCCAGGCTTTCGCGAGGCATTGTTTCCAATTCTTTTTCATGATAATTGCTCATGATTGTTTTCCTTTTGTTGCATAGCCTTGTTCAAAGGCTTTGAGATTAGTTTCCACGGTCGCTGCTGCTACGCTTTTTTTGATAGCTTCTATAAAAGCTTCTTTGCTGAAGTTCAATATGGCTGCGCAAAAACCGAGCACGGCGATATTGACTGTGCGAATTTCATTGAGTTTTGTAGCGATGCCTATTGCATCAATTTTGTGAATTTCAGCGTTATACTTTGCCAATTGCTCGTAAATGTCGCTTGGGTATTCGGCTATGCCCACTGAGCATGGCATTGGATATATGTTTTGCTGATTGACAATGATGGTTCCGCCGTCTTTGACTTGCCCGGCCCAGCGCAAGGCTTCAAGTTCTTCAAAGGCGAGTATTGCATCGGCTTGTTTTTTGTCAAACAGGGAGCTGTGAACTTCGTCTGCAATTCTAACATGGGTTATAACGCTACCGCCACGCTGAGACATTCCGTGTACCTCGGAGACTTTGCAATCTTTGCCTATAAGCAGCGCATAATTGCCCAAAATTTTGCTGGCAAGTAGCGTTCCTTGACCGCCGACTCCTGCAATCAGTATATTAAAGTCCGTCTGTTGCGTTTTTTCCATAGGGGGAATATAGAAAAACGTCTGAACCTTGATTTTCATGATTCAAGGATTTTCATGATTGCTACTTCTTTTCTTCAACAGTTCGGAATCCCATAGCTTCCCACTTAGGGCTAGTTTCCCGTAAATATGCATGATAACCGTCTATTCCGCCATGCTCTTCCAATAAAGCAAGGCGAATACGGTAAACTTCTTCTATAGGGTCATCAAGCTCTTTATACACTTCCATTTTCAGCCTCTTCTTTTTGAATTTTCATAAATACATCCGGGGTCACCAGCGTTGGCAGCCATAATCCATGATTTCCATTGTATAGGACTATCTTGGAAAACGTCGGATTTCCCAGATGAGTCATATTCCAACTTATTAAAAAATCAATTTTATTTATAACACATACAGCCAAGTGAACACAATCTGTTTTAGCCTTTTCAGGAATATTCAAATACTCAAAATATTCTTTGGATAGTTTCTCAACATCTTCATTTATACCTAAAAGAGGAATATCTTTTATAAGTTCTACCCTCCTTTTTGCCGCATTTACATCGCCTTGGCTACACTCTTCAAGTACATATTTACTTATAAATAAGTCATATTTATGCCGTTCGTTTTCCCAAAAAACTTTTGTTATATTTTGGTAGTAGGCATTGGTAATATCCATGCTAGGCCTAGCTGTAATAACGCTAGGTATAGTAGTTTCTATATACACCGTCTTTTTAACAGCTTGCATGATTATAAATATAGAAAACTTATATAGGATAGCAGTTCTTTAAGGGTAATATACAATATAGTAAAAGAGTTTTGCATAGTCTGGAGAACAAAACGGCGTTTTTACGCAAATTTGACCAATATTTGACGTACCCTTGACAAATCTGGGAACTTTTTCTATATTTTGAGCCATGAATATGAAGTATCTATTTCCATTCCGTTTGATGAGCCTGGCCTCAAGGCTAGGTTGGGCAGTCGTGAGAACAAACTCAATAGCAACATTCCCATTGTATCCACCTGCACGGGTGTAATGCTTGGCAATATTGTTAATCCTGAATTTTACCAGATAACTTGTATCGGATATTCTTTAAAAATACCATCCGATGAAACCTGTATCTACAAGAATGTTCATTTACATATACTCCTTGAATTCTTCCAAAGGTTCGTTAAAATCATCGCTCATATATTTTAGCATACCTTTCATGCAGCCAAAAGATGGATGTTTTCG
>WQSA01000146.1 GCA_009788135.1 Candidatus Fibrimonadales bacterium | reverse complement strand
GCAACGGAAATTTTCGTGTCTATTTTTTGCAAAGCGGCAATCAGTTCTTTTGTCACGCATCCGGTTACCAGCATTGGAAATTCCGGGTAATCGTTTTTTGCGTTTCTCACAGCTTTCAATGCAGAGCTATCGCCTTTAACCGTACATATATTCAGAATAACAGCATCAAAATCTATTTCAGAAATCAAGCCGGCAATCTGCTCGCTCTCGCTCATATTTGCGCTGCAACCTTGGGAGATGAGATGGATCATTTAGCTTGCTGTTGCTCTCCATCTTAATTTGAATTTTAGCCACATTGCTTGGAATATAGAAATTTCTCAAATTTTAAGCCTACAAATGAAGCTATGGGTACCAAATTTTTAACAGAAGCCGAAGTTGCCGCATTTTTTGAGAGTAACTCTTACTTCACAACAATCTTCCTGCTGCCGTATACTCGCTTCTCTATATACACTCCAGGAGTGTTTGGTTTTTGCGATCCAAGGGGCACTCCTTTTATTGTGTAGTATATTGGGGTGGCTAGAGACTGCTGGGCTGTAATTAGAGAATAGCGTATTGATGTTGAGCAATTTCCATTTTCAAATATCTCTGCTTCCAGACAGTCATTGGAGGTTTTGGGACGGCAGTCTCCGTGTTCGAATAACTCTGTAATCAAGCAGTCATCTGCGATTTTTGCTCTACAGTTACTAATGTTGTAATCATATTTTTTGTTTTCAGCGCAATCAAATGGCATTTTTATTCTGCAATAGCCATTTTCAAACATTTCTGTTTCCGTGCAATCATCTACGGTTTTAACTCGGCAATGATCATTATCCCAAATTTCGGTTATGTAGTGGCATTCATGTTGTTCTTTTGGCCTGCAAAAATTGTCTATCCAAAGCTTATTTTCTGCATTGCAGCTTTTTTCTTCAATATCAAGCTCTTCTACTGTTTTTACTGTTAAACCAGTAAACTCAACGAAACCTTCGTTATTACCATTTTTGTATGAAACGCCAAATTTGCCGTCTTTAATTGCCCAAACCGCTGTTGCATTTTCGTTTGGACGTATGGTTAAATAAGCGCTTGTACCTTCAGCAAAAATGTATGTATATTCGTTATATTCATTCCATGCGGTTGTAATTATAATGCCGTTGTTAGAAGCTGGCGAATCGCCGTTGTTGAGATTGTTGAGTTGGTAATAATTAAAACCTGCGAGAACTCCGCCTGTCATGTTAAATACGCCACTAATTGCATTAGAACCGACAACAAGACCGTCAGCCATATTGAATCTCGCCGCATATACATTCAAATTACCGCCACCGAAGTAGCCGAGAGCTTCGTTTCCGCTGATTTCACCGCCGTTCATATTAAATGTACCGCCGTAAATATATATTCCGCTAATGTTTCCTTCTGTAACAGTAGTCCCACTGATAGCGCTTACATTATTTTTCGCAATTACACCATCATTCATAACAAAAGTAGCCATATTGCTAAATACCAACGAGCCGCCACCATCCTCAAAATTTCCGTATCTATCTCCGTCAATAATAATATCTTCCAAAATAAGCGTAGCTTCGCTATGTACAGTAAATAAATTGCCAACTGCGCCTCGCTTTAAAACAACAGGCTCTTCGGGGTTAGCGCTGCGTATGGTAAGGGTTATGCCTGCTGTTACCGGAGTAGGGACGCTTACAAGCGAGCTTATTGTAATATCTTGGCTAACATTGATAATGATATTTCCTTCTATTGTAGCGTAAACCGCTATCTGCTCATAAAATTCATCTGCTGTCGCAACGGTTGCTTCAACATCGCCTTCTGCTATAACCTTTACGCCACTGACTTCAAAAAAACCTTCGTTATCGCCATTTTTATATGAAAGGCCAAACTTGCCGTCATCATTGATTGCCCAAACGACAGTAGCTTCTTCGGTTGGATATACAGTCAAATGGGTACTCGATCCATTGCTATAAACAAATGGGCCATTGCCTGTTGGCTTGTTATATGCTACTGCAACGCCGCCACTGAGACCTTCCACAGGAGCATAAGCATAAGTTGCCTCGTAAAAAACACCTGTTTCTACAACAATACCTCCAGCTATAGTTCTAGTTGCGCCAAAGCGAGAATCAATATATACGCTGGGATCGTGGTATTCATAGCGGTTGCCAGCAGTAGCACTCTTAGCAGAATTTCCGCTTATGCCACCGCCATTCATGGTGAATGCACCATAAGAAACATATACGTTGCCGCCATAGTAGAACTGTATGGTACCATCATCATTGGCACTTACAGCAGCATTTTCAGCTATGCTGCCATTGTTCATGGTAAATACTCCATAGTTCACATATACGCCGCCGCCAAAAGACATAAAGCTGGAGATGACTTTATTAGCGGAATCTCTTATTCTAATGCTTTGAGTAGCATTTTCTCTGATTTCACCACCATTCATGATAAACGTACCAGCGTTCATATATACACCGCCGCCACCGCCGCCTACAAATACATTATTGCATAAAATTGCACCATTATTCATAATGAATGTTCCGTCAATATTTAAGAGCACTAGCGAACCGCCACCATTAGCAAAATCGCCGTTTTTGTCGCCATCAATAATGATATTTTTTAAAATAAGAGTTGCTCCGCTATGTATAGTGAATAAATTACCAATTGCGCCTCGCTTTAAAACCGCAGGTTCTTCTGGGTTAGCACTGTGTATAGTAAGGGTTATGCCTTCTGTTGCGGGAGTAGGGATGCTCACTAATTGATCTAATATAAAATCGTTGTCAATCACAATTTCAACATTATCGCTAGCCGTTGCATAAACTTCCACTTGACGATGAAAAGGCGAATCACCTAATGCCAATGCACCATTGAAATAATTAATTGCCCTGCCTGATACGTCATCGTGAAAATATTGCGCATAGTTTGCTATTGCGCCGCTTCGAACAAATACGCCATTGTTGCTTGATTTAGTTATGCCAATATGCATACCTTCTAATGGAGTTTCGAGAACAATGTATTGATTATTGTCAAGGAAAACATTGCTTGCTGCGCCTTGAATCGTATTACCTGTGATTACAGTAGTAGTGCCGAGAGTGAAAATAATATCTGAATTATTACTTGAATTACTCTTTATATACACACCGCCAACAGAAGAACCCCAGATGGCGTAAACTGCGGCTGTATTTTCGCTTATTTCACCGCCATTCATAGTGAAGGTGCCGTTGCTTACATATACACCGCCGCTAGAGGATCCGCTGGTAGCACTAACGGCGGCGGCATTTCCGCTTATGCTACCGCCATTCATAGTGAAGGTGCCGTTGCTTACATATACACCGCCGCTAGAGGATCCGCTGGTAGCACTAACGGCGGCAGTATTTTCGCTTATTTCACCACCATTCATAGTGAAGGTGCCGCCATATACAACTACACCTCCGGAAGTGTTAACGGCAGTATTTCCGCTTATGCTACCGCCATTCATAATGAAGATACCACCGCTTACAGCTACACCGCTGCTAGCATTATTACGCAAAACAGCACCTTCGTTCATCGTAAACGATGCACCATTGTTGATCATTACCAGCAAACTGCCATTTTCAAAACTACCTTTATCGCCATCAATAATAATATCTTTCAAAATGAGCGCATTGTAATTTATTGTGAACAAATTGCCAATTATGCCACGCTTGAGGACAACTGGCGCAGCAGGGTTTGCGCTGCGTATGGTAAGTGTTTTACCTGTCATTGCAGATAGAGTAATAAGCTTATCAAGTACAATGTCTTCCTTGACTACAATCTCAACGCTCCCAGATGCAGCAGCATAAGCTGCCACCTGTGCGTAAAATTCTTCAGTTGTTGTAACGGTTTGGGAGTATGCTCCGCAAATGGTAATCAATATTGCTATCAGCGATATGTGCAAATGTGATAAAGTTATAGACATAGTTTACAATATAGAAAAATAACATCACCCATTTATTATGCTCTTCTCCATCCACTCAAAATACGGTACATAAGCTTCAACGCCTTTGAAAAATAAAATCTCCAGGACTTCATATAAGGATACCGCTCCAAAATCGCTTTTTATAAAGCCTCAGGTGATATGTTAGAGCTTTTATGTAACCCTCAGCTATGCTCACAATTCCCACAATCGGATTTTTGCGAATCTTTGGCAAGCCAAGTTTTGGAGAATGCTCTTTTTGCAAGTCTATAATAGTTTCTCCTGCCATCATTTTTTTCAATATGCTCGGAATTCTCTCCACAGCATGAGTGCTCGCTACGGAAATTTTCGTGTCTATTTTTTGCAAAGCGGCAATTAGTTCTTTTGTCACGCATCCGGTTACCAGCATTAGAAATTCCGGGTAATCATTTTTTGCATTCCGCACAGCTTTCAATGCAGAGCTATCGCCTTTCACGGTGCAAATATTCAGAATAACAGCATTAAAATCAATTTCTGCAATCAAGCCGGCAATCTGCTCGCTCTCGCTCATATTTGCGCTGCAACCTTGGGAGATGAGATGAATCATTTACTATCTCAAATTCCTCTTATCCAGCTCGGCAATGCACAAGAACATCAGAGGTTCCAATGCTTTGTATTCCAAATTTATATTCCATTTGCCTAGCTCGTCTGCCAATTCAGGCGTGAAGCCAGGCTGTGCGTAATTCCCGCCATCGCCCGCTTTTAGAATTCTGCAAAGAATGTCGGCAAAACTCACCAACGCTACAAGCGGACGGTTTATTTCCGCTCTTGGCAAATTGTGATGATATAGCATAACCTCGGAAATTGAACGAGGCAAAAGCCAAGTCTCTGCAAGNCTCGCTCCTGTTTGTCCGTGNTCTTCNCCTAACAATTCTTTTTCTGNCAAATACAATTCGCACGAACGCTCTTTGCTCAAAGCTATTGCCTGCTCAAATTCGCTTCCAACATATTGAAGCAAAACTATTTTTCCCAAATCGTGCAGAAGACCCGCTGTAAATGCATCTGTAACCAAATTTGGCTCGTATTTCTGAGCGACAATGCGAGCAACTGTGCCAACCGCATAGCAATGATCCCAAAATTTTTGCGAATCTACTTTTGAATTTTTTAACTCAAAAACTCTGGACATAGAAGTTTCCATGCAAATCTCTTTTGCCTGCTCAAATCCGAGCTTGTCAATTGCGCTGTGAATTCCAGTGACAGATTCTCCTCTGGAATTTATCATTCTCAAAAGCCGAGCGGTTAAAATAGGGTCTGCGGAAATTATTTGCTCCAAATTTTCTCTTTGATCTTTTTCATCGTCAATAAGCTCAAAAAGTTGCGCCGCAACGGTGGGAAGCGTTGGCAAGCTTATCAGGCTTTTGGTTATTTTTTTTATGTATTCGGTATGCACAGCTTTGAATTATACCTCAACACTTGCTTTTCTCGGGCTAATCCGCTTGCGAAAAACATAATAACTCCAACTCTGATACGCTAAAATAATAGGAACAAAAAATGCGGCAATCTGACTCATCAAATTTAAAGTGTATTCAGAAGATGCACAGTTCCATATAGTCAAATTATGCTCTGGAGATATGGAAGAAACCAACACATTCGGATACATTGCGGAAAACAAAGCGGCAACTGTGCTCGCTGTGCAAAGCGCAACAAGAATAAAAGCGATTCTTAAATAATGCTTTAAAACCAAAATAGCAGCCGCTGAAATCAAAGTAAGAGAAATCAAGCATATTATGCTATGTTCCAAAGCCAAAATAGTTCCTATTGCGAATAAACCTACGGTGACCATAATTGCAATCTTTGCCAATTTAAACGCTCTCAACTGCAGTTCGCCTTCTATTTTCAAAGTCAAAAACAGCGCTCCGTTTGTCAAAAAAAGAGAAAGCCCCAGCAC
>WQSA01000145.1 GCA_009788135.1 Candidatus Fibrimonadales bacterium | reverse complement strand
CAAAACTTTTCTAAATTATTGCAACACGGCGGTTTAGCTCAGTTGGTTAGAGCGACGGAATCATAATCCGCAGGTCCGGGGTTCAAATCCCTGAACCGCCATAGTCTAATGAAATTTAGCATTTGCTATATTTATTAGATGAAGTTATATCTTTTCAGTATAACAATAGCCGTTCTCCAACAAATAGTTTTTGCGCAGAACGCAACGCTGCCAGTAATCAACATCAATACGGACGGTAGCGTACAAATTGTAAGCAAAGAAGAGTGGGTTACCATGACGTTTTCTTTAAGCGATCCAAATAACCAGCAAAATAATATTTCGGCTATCGGCAATCAGCAAATTAGAGGACGGGGAAATTCCTCTTGGAATGCTTCATGGAATCGAATCACTCCGCCAGACGGAATTAACGTTTATCGAAACCCATATCGCATCAGATTCAGGAATAATCAGCAACAATCGCCTTTTGGACTGCCCGCCGCAAGAAATTGGGTGTTGATGAACGCCGATATTGATAAAAACGCTTTCGGACTTGAAATGGGCAAACGATTGGAATTGCAATACACATGTTCATATAATCCTGTTGAGGTTTATGTGAACTCTGGTTATTCAGGCAAGTATATTTTAACTGAACACAGACAAGCCGACCCAGCATACATAGGTGCTCCAGGAAGGCCGAAGGCTCACTTGACCGAAGGTTGGTTTGTTGAAATGGATCGCTATTTCCCAGACGACGAACCCGTAAAATTTCGTACAGAAAGCTACGATTTGCCAGTGATAGTCAAAAGTCCTGAATTTACGGACGACATTGAAGACCCCAGTTATGATTTTGTAAAAAATGATTTGAACAGAATAGCCGATTTGATGATTTCCAATGATTTTCCAGAAAATGGCTATCGTGATTTGATTGATGCTGAGACTTTCATTAAATATTTTTTAGTGCAAACATTTATGCAAAATGTTGATCTTTTCCGCAAAGGCACAGAAACTGGAGAGCATATCGGGAGTGCTTTTTTCTATAAAGACAAAGGCGGCAAAATAGGAGCAGGCCCGCTGTGGGACCTTAATTGGAGCTTTCAAGAATTTTCTGGTATGCAGGCTACGCTAACTGGCAATATGGGACCTACTTATCATCCATATATGGTTCATCCATGGCTTCGCCGTTTCTTTGATGATCCAGAATTTCTTGTGAGATACAAAGAGATTTGGAATGAGAAAATGCCGCAGATAGAATCAATGCGGAATTTTATCGCAGAAATAGTAGAAAAGATCAACGGAACTGGAACAACAACGACTTCAACTATTAATAACTTGACGAGTTTCTATGATAGAAGATTAACATTTTTAAAAGCGGAATATAATAAAGTAAATGTCCGACCGACTGTACGAGACTTCGGGACAGATGGCTATAATTACCAGCAAGCGTCTCCTCGCGCTGTTACGCTGGTTTCTTATGGCGAGATGAGCGGATTGTCAGCAACTCTTCAAAAAGGCGCATCGTCGGATTTTCAAATCACGTCAAATTTGAATCAAACTTCTACAGGAAGAGGCGGATATCTTGCGGCAGTAAACATCAAACCCAAAGATGCGCTTGCCATAGCATCATATCGCGACACGCTTATTCTCAGAGGAGTTAAGCAGGGTAATGAGTTCACGTTCAAAGTTCCGTTGAGTTTTATTGTATCGACAGAAGAATCAGTATCGTCTTTGCCGCAAATTGCAAGCGGAAATAAAGTTATTTCTGTTAAAAATGGCATAAATTTAACGGCAGCAACGAATGCTGCAATTCGGGTATATAACGCTGCAGGCAGAAACGTAGCAAGTTACGCCTTTTCAGGTGGCGTTCATAGTGTATCGCTCAATCATTTGCCGCATGGGATATATATTGCAAAAGTATCGCTGGGCAATGAACATAAAATAATGCGTATTGTGGTTAGGTAGCGTTTCTTTCGAAACTAAGTTTAGACATTTTCTATATTTCCAGCATGCAAGAAAAGCCCAGAAAAAGCATTCATGTTCAGATTTATTCAAAAGGCACGGATAAACCTTCTTCTTACAGCATTCCTCTGAAAATCATAGGGTGGTGGGTGGTTGGGCTCGTCATAATAGTATCTGGGTTTATGTTCTGGCTGCCAGGCAATATGATTAATCTCAAGAATTTTCGCGTTTTTGATTTGGCAAAAGAGCAAAGAACAATGCTAATATCGGCAAATAAACTGGAAAAACAGATTTCTGAGGCAAACTTGCAAATAGAAAGCGGACACAACTTAAGAAGCAAAATAAACCAACTGGCTGGCATTCCAACTAGTCCAAAAAAAAGTTATACAAAAACAAATCATATTGAATCCTCAGATTTTGAACGCATAAAAGTTTCGCTTGAAACATTGAGAAAAATGCGTTCCGCTCTTTTGGTGAACGAACAATATGCAAGAAATCTGCCAATATTGCAACCATTGAGAATACAGAAAAACATAACCAATAATTTCGGGCTTATTCAAGACCCGCTAACTGGCAGAAAGTTGCCGCATAGAGGCGTGGACTTTGCCGTAAAAGAAGGCGATACCGTTATAGCCACCGGAGATGGCATAGTTGATGCAATTTCAAATAAAAAATTCGGTTTTGGTACCACATTGGAAATTAATCATACGCCAAACGTAAAAACAGTTTATTCGCATTTGCAACACGTATTGGTTCAAACTGGAAAGCCAGTGAAAAAAGGTCAAGCTGTAGCTATTGCTGGCAGAAGCGGCAGCGTCCTATGGCCCGTTCTGCATTACGAAGTCCATTACGATAATATCCCGATAAATCCCGAAGATTATTTTATAACGCCGTAAAGGGGTATGCAGCGTGAAAATTTTTAAAAACATTTACAAAGCACTTAATTTTATGCTTCGTGTGGTTTTGCTTTTGTTTATTTTATATTCAATAGCTTTTAGCCTTGCGTGTACCTGGGGGGCATGGAAAGTTTATTCCTATGGAAATGCTATTTTGCAAGAGGTTGAAATTTTAAAATACTCTCAGCCTGAGCGAAGCGCATTTATGGACAGTTTGCACAAAGTCAGCCCAAAATTAAATATAAAGCACAGATTTGTTCCTTTAGACAGCATAAGTCCATATTTGCAAAAAGCGGTTGTGGCAGGAGAAGATGCTGGTTTTTATTTTCATCCGGGGTTTGATGTCAGAGCTATAGCTGAGGCGCTGGATGCAAATCAAAAGCGAAAGAAAACCATGTTCGGCGGCAGTACCTTAACCCAGCAGCTTGCAAAAAACCTGTTTCTTTCGCCACAGCGTTCCTGGGAACGAAAGATCAAGGAGCTTGCTTATGCGGTTCTTATGGAAAGATATTTGGGCAAAGACCGAATTCTTGAGCTTTATCTAAATTATGCACAGTGGGGAAAAAATATTTTCGGCTGCGAAACAGCATCTCAGCACTATTACAAAAAACCATGCGCAAAGCTAACTGTTGACCAATCAGTAAATTTAGCGGCAATGCTGGCAAGCCCTGGCAGGCATCATCCGGAAATGCGAGAGAGCCGTTTTATGCGCGAGCGCAGAAACATGATTTATCGTAATATGTTCCCTCCTAAAGACTCTGTGCTTGTAGATAGCTTAAAGGGGTTGACAGAGCCGTGAATAATATGTCTTTAATAAAAAGCAAAGATACTTCCATAGAAGTTATCTTTCGCAAAGCTCTTTGGAAAGCTGGATTTCGCTACAGAAAGAATTACAAAAAATTGCCAGGCAAGCCGGACATAGTTTTGACCAAGCACAGAATTGCCATTTTTTGCGATGGCGATTTTTGGCACGGAAAAAACTGGGACGAAGACAAGAAAAAAATCAAAAAGAATTGCACATACTGGGTTCCAAAAATTGACAAGAATATAAAGCGAGACTTTGAAGCGGAAAGAGACCTTAAGCTTATGGGTTGGGAAGTTTTGCGCTTTTGGGGAACGGATATTGAGAAAAATTTGCAAGCCTGCATTGAGCAAGTAAGAGAAGCAATTTTTTACAGAGAAGTTGGAGTGGAGCCGTGATGCGAATTCTCCTTCTCCTCCCCGCTTTTGCCCTTGCTGCATTCTACGGCAACCAGAGCGGCGTGAACTGGAAAAGCGCAGAGACTGAGCATTTTTTGGTTCACTACCCCGCAGAATATATGGAGCGAGCTGCACGGGCTGCCGAGCTTGCCGAAGATGTTTACGACACAATCACAAATCGCTATAAAATAAAATTGCCGAGCAAGGTTAATCTGGTATTTGAAAATATGCTCTACAGCCAGGGCGAAGCAAATCCTGTTTACAACATGATGCGCATTGGGCTCACAAACTGGGATTTTAANATTCGCGGCACGCATTCCTGGATTAGAGACGTGATAACTCACGAGTTCAGCCATTTGGTTAGCATGCAGAGCAACAGCAAAACGCCTTATCCCTGGATTCAGGGCGTGCAGATTTCCAAAATGGATTTTTACAACGAGCGGCGGCAAGTTCCCGTTGTAATGCACATGCCTTTTATGATTCAGCCTTATTGGTTTGCAGAGGGCACGGCTCAGTTTGAAAGCAGCAGAATGGGATATGATCACTGGGATACTCACAGAGATATGCTGCTCAGAACTGCGTTTTTGGAAAACAAAGTTTTGCCTTTGGAATTTATGGAAGATTTCAGCGAGCATGCATTGGAAGCAGAGCTTGGTCCATACACGCAAGGCTTTGATTTGGTTCGCTACATAGCAGAAATTTATGGAGAAGATGCAATCCCACAGTTGTGGAAAGATATGGGAAAAATATCCAATCTGAGTTTGAGCGGTGCGCTAAGCGAGAGGTTCAAGATAACGGAAAGAGAATTGTACAAAAATTGGAAAGAAAACAGAAAAGCGCATTACGAAAAAGTTCGCAGTTCGCTTGGCAAGATTATTGCAGGAGAAAAAATAACAAAAGACGCTTTTTACCACGAGTTTCTCTCCATTGCAAACGGCAAGCTTTACGGTCTGTCAAACTTGGGCGCAGATTTTTTTGACGGCAGCGTNTTTGAATTAAAGGATTCTGTTCCAGAGCCTTTTGAAAAGTTCAAATTGAAAAAGCCATATCTTTCGCAGGGGATTTCCACAAATGGTTCAATTTTAGCTTATGTATCATATCAAAACAGAGATAAAAAAGGCAAACCGTATTTTGACATAGCCATTGCAGACACGCTTGGCAAAAGCCGAACAATCACAAAATTTGCAGATGCTGTTTATCCCGATATTTCACCAGACGGAAAACAGGTAGTTTTTGCAAGGCGAGAA
The DNA here is from genome assembly GCA_009788135.1 of Candidatus Fibrimonadales bacterium. Taxonomy (GTDB): domain Bacteria; phylum Fibrobacterota; class Fibrobacteria; order Fibrobacterales; family Fibrobacteraceae; genus Fibrimonas. Next base: position 590 of record WQSA01000145.1, on the reverse strand, counting down.
TCAAACGGAACAAGATTTTATTTATCCGTTGTAAATATTGAAGGCGGCGATTATAAAGATATAGTCGTGCCGCATGGCAACGAATTCAACATATACAACCCAAAATTTTCCCCAGACGGCAAACAGATTGCATACAGTTATTTTGACGGAACAAAGCGAAAAATCAAAATTGTGGATGGCGCAGAATTTGCAGGCCGCGATCCAAACTGGTCTTCAGACGGAAAATCGATTTATTTTTCCAACGATGAAACAGGAATTTTCAACATATACAAAATAGATTTGCAAACGAATAAAATCCAGCGCATAACAAATGTATTAGGCGGCGCATTTTCACCCATAGCGGATTCAAACGGTTTGTATTATATTGGATATGACAGGGATGGATTTTCCATATATAAAATGGAGAATGGAGAATGGAGAGTTGAGAGTGAACAAATAACTCTCAACTCTCAACTCTCAACTCTCAACTCTTCCGAAATCTCCTTCGCCAATTCCCAACGCAATTACATACCAATTCCCCGAATGCCAATTCTTGTTCCGTTATTCGCTCTGGAAGACCGTGCCCCTGATTTCGGCGCAATAAATACGGG
>WQSA01000144.1 GCA_009788135.1 Candidatus Fibrimonadales bacterium | reverse complement strand
GGATTCTGCTATGTTGAAAGCTCTGGCGCTTGCCGCTCTGATCTTTCACAAACTAACTGCCAAGCATCATCTGTTGGAGGCAAATGGGTAACTCAGTGCCCCAGCACGCAATTCGTAGCCGTAACCGGTATAACCGCAAATATTCCTGCTCAGATGACCGAAGGCGATGTATTTGTGTTCGGCAATGCGAAAGTTGCGCCAACTAATGCCACAAATAGCCAAATTACTTGGATCACAACGGGAGCCACTGCCTCTATTAATGCAAACGCAAACAGCGTAACATTTAACAGTGCAGGCTCTGCAACAGTCATTGCTACAATAAAAGACGGCAAGTGCAATACAAGTGACAGCACATCTGGCAACGCAGAATGCAACTACACCCAAATCTGGCAAGTAACCGTAGCAGCCGCAATCACAGGCGGCACCGATTTCGTAGCTGTTGACAGCATAATAGCCAATTTCCCGCAGTTCGTGACGAAGGGTGACGCATTCTTCCTCGGCGGCGAGCGCGTGCTGCCTTCAAATGCCACAAACAAGCGAATAGCATGGAGCGTTGCTGGAGCAGAATATAACGCTAATTTCGGGCTTATTGAATTCAACCATGCCGGCGCGGTGAAAATAACCGCTACAATAGCAGGCGGAAAGAGCGCAACTGCGGCTTACACGAAAACCTGGACCGTAGTCGTGGCACAGCCCATGCTCTATTCAATAGCAATAAACGCCGGAAGCATTTCAGACACAAGCAAATTTGAAGCGGGAGAGCTTGTTTCGATAGTCGCAAACGCCGCCCCTACAGGCCAGGAGTTTGAACGCTGGAGAGTGACCTCCAAGGGCAAGCCCGTAGCTCTTGACAGCGCAAACTTGAACAGCCCAACCCTTAGCTTTGTTATGCCTAAAATGGATTTGGAAGTAAGAGTTGTGTATAAAGCGGCAGCGGCAGCAGCAACATACGATGTTGCGGTTATAGGCGGAACATCTACAGCAAATAAATATGCGGCAGGAGCAGATGTTACAGTTGAACCGAGCGGCATTCCAAACGGTTATGTATTTGGCTACTGGGATATATTCCCCACAGGCGTGCTGAATGTGGATAACAAAGACGGTTCTCTAACATTCAAAATGCCGGCAACAGACTTAACAATAAGAGCAATTATTTCAAGAGTTGCCCAAAACTCGGATGGAAAAACAGTGGCTATCGCAGACATTGTGCGCAATGCAGACGTTAGCGACTGGGTAAGCACTGTTGTTGGAAATTCCGAAATAAAAGCAGAGAGCACCGAAAGCGGCATAACTATAACTGCTAGCGTATCCGAAGACGGTTTCGCAGCAATAGAAACCGATGTTTCCCCAAATGCTAGCAAGAGCGACAGCATATCAATAAGTTACTCCGCTGGCAGCACCTGGCGTTTGTATTTGGACATTCCGGGCATTCCACACGTGGAAGGTTACTTTGTAACTTTGCCTGCAACTGGTTTTGCTCCTTTTGCACCTTTTGCTCTGTCTAAAAACGCAGTAAGCGGAGGCGGCAACATGAGCTTCACCATTGCCGATTTCAAAAACGAATTCGGCGAATCCATAAACGCAGAGCTAGCAGAGCTTGTAACGGGCATGAGCTTTGCTCCGGAAACAGACGGCGCGGAAACTGAAGCTTCCATAACCATAGCAAGCATAGATGTGTATATGTCCGATGATTCCACATTGCCCATATTCGTCAAAGCTCCAAACAAAGCGACATTTACAGCCGCAACATTCAATGGCAACATAATATTAAGCAACCTGCCAGAAAATGCAAAGGTGGCGGTATATAATATGCAAGGCAAGCAAATATACTCCGCAAGGGCAGAAAAATATCAGTCTCAACTGAAAATAGGGGTTAAGACAAAAGGTGTGTATTTGGTAAAAGTCAACAGTCAAACCCTGCGTATAGCTGTTAAATAGCTAAGGAGTTTTTTATGCGTAAACTAATAATCGCATTCGTAGTTTTATTGTCTTTTGCAGCCACAAGCTGGGGGCAAGGAAAAGTTCACATTAACCAAATCGGCTTTGGAACAAACGCCAAGAAGCAAGCGGTTTACGTTGGCACGCCAAGCGGCATTATTGCCATCAAAAGCGTGGATGGCGGCACGGTAAACAAAACTGTGGCTCCAGGAGCGGAAAAAACCTGGACGCATAGTTTTTCCGGTGAAAAAAGCAGAACTTTAGATTTTACCAGCGTAACTGCTACAGGCTATTATGCGATTTTTGAAGGCAATGAAAAAATCTCTCCAGTATTTCAGATTGGCGTTAGTTATGATGAATTGGCACGCGATGCTTTGCGCTTCTATTATTACCACCGCGCAGACCTTGATCTTGAGGAGCCTTATGCCGAAGGCTTTCCCAGAGCAGCAGGGCATAGCGGTTGGGAAGCAAAAGTTTACAATAATGCAGGAGCTATTACAGCTAGCACAATACTCAGTACCCGTGGCTGGTACGATGCCGGCGACTACGGCAGATATGTTGTAAACAGCGGCATAACAACATATACTTTGCTCGCTCTTTATGAAAAATACGCAAGCAAAATCCCTGATTTAAATATCCCAGCGGAAGGTACGCTTCCAGATTTGCTTGCCGAAATCAAATGGAATTTAGATTGGATGATTTCCATGCAAGCTGATGATGGCGGAGTTCATCATAAAATGACCACTGAAAATTTTGGTTTTATGAATATGGCTCCAGAAGATGATACTCCGCCGCTTATGGTTATGGGAAAAACTACCGCTGCTACCTTGAACTTCGCTGGTGTTATGGCGGTTGCAAGCAGAATTTACAGAGAGTTTGACCCTACCTATGCAGACGATATGTTAACCAAAGCAAAATCGGCATGGGCTTGGGCAAAATTAAATCCGAACCATTATTATTATAGAAGCGAAGTTACGTCAAATTTCCCTGCGAATGCAGTTAAAGTAACAGATCCGACCGGCACTGGACCTTATGAAGACAATAATGTTGCCGGCGAATTCTTTTTTGCAGCAGCAGCACTCGCAACCGTGACTAGCAGCACAGAGCAAACTGAATTTATAGACTACGTAGATGCAAACAAAACATCTAGTTATCGCGTCTCTTCTGGGGGTGGTGCTGTTTGGCAGGATGTTGGCAGTTTGGGAGCTTTGGAAATAGCCAGACATTTAAGCGCATTTCCCACTCTTCAGAACGGAGCGAAAACCGCCTTGACCAATGCTTCTAATGCAATGGTTAACACTGGCAACGGCAATGGTTACAATTTGCCTTTTGGCAATTTATTTTACTGGGGTTCAAATGCAGCAATAGGAAATATCGGCATTCAGCTTCTTGCCGCTTATGAAGTCACAGACAATATAGCTTTTAAGAATGCAGCTCAATCTATTTTAGATTATATGCTGGGTCGCAATCCTATTGCACAAAGCTATGTAACGGGCTATGGAGTCAAACCACCTGTAAATCCTCATGACCGTCATACTATGGGAGCTTATGGAGGAAGAGTTTTTCCAGGGCAAGTAGTTGGCGGAGCTGCTAATTCTTGTACTGGTCCAACGATATACTCAACAGAATTGGCAACTCGTTATGAAGATAAAGAGGAGTGCTATGCTAATAACGAAATAGCTATTAACTGGAACGCACCGCTAACTTATTTGGCAACAGCTTTAAGCGAAGAGGGAGAAAGCATTAAAAGCAATGGTACAATTACACGGATAGATGATTTAACTGATGGCTGGTATGCATTTCCTATGGGTTCTGCAACATACAACGAAGATGCTGACTTAATAAACCCAGAAGGTTATGTGGAACTTGTAAACATAAACGCTTATATGGAGTTTGAGGACTGGGATAATTTCTCAGCAGTGGCTATTGGGCTTAATGCAGAAAATAACGGGACCGAGTACGATTTGTCAGAGTGCACAGACGGTTTCAGTTACGATTATAAGGGGGTTTCCCATCGTTTTACTTTTGAAATGCTAAATGGAGTAGATGGGGAAGGAGAAGCTACATTTGCAACTTTCTATGGTGTTTCCGGTTTAACTGATGGTCAATTAACAGATTCGCCGACAGCTTGGAGAACCGTCAAGTTTACTTCGTTTGAAAGAGACGAATATAACAATAATGATTATGATGGAGCTTTTGATTTGAGTGGACCAGGACACTTCCGTTGGGCAGCTCGTCCTTTTGATGGGGCTATTGAAATTGAAGATGGTTCTTTGCAAATACGAGATTTCCAATGCCTCAAAGGTTTCTCATTAGATTTGGCTTTAAGCGATGTGCCTGCAGATAAAACTCCAGCGGCAACAGTTGCCGCTCCTGAGCTTAATTCCAAAACGCACTACAGCATTACAGTAAAAGCGGTTGTCGCAGATAATGGGCAAACAGTTGAATATGCCATAAGTACCAGCAACACCGTTCCAGCTACTGGCTGGCAAACGGCTTTAACCTTTACCGAGCTTGCAGCTGAAACGCCTTATTATATCTTTGCACGTGGAAAAGGGGATGATTATTTCTTGGAAGGAATCCCTTCGGCAGCTCTGGAAGCAACAACAAATGAAGCTTCAGCAATAGTTGCCGCTCCTGAGCTTAATTCCAAAACGCATAACAGCATTACAATAAAAGCGGTTATCGCAAATAACGGGCAAACAGTTGAATACGCCATAAGTACCAGCAACACCGCTCCAGCTACTGGCTGGCAAACGGCTTTAACCTTTACAGGGCTTGCAGCTGAAACGCCTTATTATATCTTTGCACGTGGAAAAGGGGATGATCTTTTCATAGAAGGGGTTCCTTCGGCAGCTCTGGAAGCAACAACAAATGAAGATGTTTCAATCACCCTGCCGCAACTAGCAGCTGCCAACATCCGTGCATACGTAACAGGCAAAACCATAACGCTGCAAAACCTGCCTGCAAACGCAAAAGTGCAAATTTACAACCTAAAAGGCGAGCAAATATACTTCGCAAGGGCAGAAAAATTTCAGCCCCAACTCAAAATCGGGGTTCAAACAAAAGGAATATACTTGGCAAAAGTCAACAACCAAACCCTGCGTATAGCTGTTAAATAGCTAAATTGCGAAAAAAAGGCGTTGCAGCTCGCAACGCCTTTTTTTATTTTTCTATATTCTTTTATACCATGGAAACAAAAATTGCTGATCTCGCTAAAATTTTAATAGTAGATGACTCAAGGGTATTCCGGAGCATATTGGAAAAAACAATTGCCACAATACCAGGAGTTCAAGTTGTGGGCGCTGTACCCAGTGGTGCTGATGCTATTGAGTTTTTGCGGATGCGCGCCGTTGATTTAATGACTTTGGATGTTGAAATGCCTGGGTTGGACGGGCTTCAAACTCTTAAGAAAATGCTCGAATGCAAAAGCGAGCTTAAAGCTACCCCTGACGTGCTTATGGTAAGCTCACTGACCCGTACAGGTTCAGATACTACCTTGAAAGCCCTTGAATGCGGCGCTTTTGATTTTATCGCAAAACCTCCTCCAGAAGTCCCCAATTCCCAGGAAAGCCTCGGCAGAATGCTCAGTACGGCAGTCAACGGATGGCTTTCCCGCAGAAACAGAGGAATTACCCGCCCTGCATTCGCAGCTCGCCCTGCAGGTGCTGGCTCGGTACCCGCNGCCGGAGCCTCGGCTACAGGCTTTACATANAACCTTGCAAAAGGCGNANTATTCACAAAACCTATTATGGCAATAGTTATTGGAGTCTCCACCGGAGGCCCTAAAGCTTTGGCAGATATGCTTCCAAAGCTTTGCTCAATGACAAGCTTGCCCATTCTGCTGGTGCAGCATATGCCTCCGAATTTCACAAAATCCCTTGCGGAAAGTTTGAGCCTGAAGTGCGAGCATAAGGTCGTGGAAGGCTTGGC
>WQSA01000143.1 GCA_009788135.1 Candidatus Fibrimonadales bacterium | reverse complement strand
TTTTGCGCATTGGCAAGCAGGCGGTTGTGACTTTCCCGAATTTTGGAAACTGGATGGTTCGCAAAGCTCTTTTGTTTACTGGCCACATGCCAAAGAATAAGTTTTTGCCTTACGAATGGTATAACACTCCAAACATTCATCTTTTTGCGTTGAACGATTTTATCAAGTTGTGCGAAAAAGAAAAGATACGCATCAAGCGCTTGGAGTTTTCAAATAACAATTTTTTTAGCAAATTTTTAACAAAAATCGGATTTAAGAATTTGGGTGCCGAGCAGGTTGTGGCGGTTATTGAAAAAATGAACCCCGAAGCTCGTGATTCCATCGCTGTTTTGGATTTTGGCGGGCAATATGCGCATTTAATCGCAAATCGTATTAGAAAGCATGGTGTTTTTACCCGTATTTTTTCGCCGAACACACCTGCGGAACAGTTGAAAGAAATGAAAGGCATTATTTTCAGCGGCGGCCCTATGAGCGTTTATGAGGAAAATGCGCCGAAGTTCAATCAGGAAATTCTAAGATTGGATATTCCAAAACTCGGAATTTGCTACGGTCACCAGCTTATAGCGAGCAGTCTTGGCGGAAAAGTTGTTCCCGGAGAAGTCAAGGAGTACGGCATAGCTAATTTGGAAATTAAAGATAAGGAAAGCTTGCTGCTGAAAGACATTCCTGTAAAAAGCCGTGCGTGGATGAGCCACGGAGACCATGTTTCTGAGCTTCCGGCAGGATTTAAGGCAGTTGCCAGCACCAGCGATTGCAAATTTGCCGCTGTGGAAAACTCCGCAAAAAAGATTTACGGCATACAGTTTCACCCGGAAGTTACGCATAGCGAATTTGGCGAGACGGTTTTGGAAAATTTCGCTGTGAATATATGCGATTGCAAAAAGTCTTGGGACATTAAGAGCTATTTGCCGCAGATAAGCGAGAAAATAAAGAAGCAAGTTGGGAACAAAAAGGTATTTTTGCTTGTGAGCGGCGGCGTGGATTCCACTGTTGCATTTGTGCTTTTGAACAGGGTTTTGGGCAGCGACAGGGTTTTGGGTTTGCACATAGACAACGGGTTGATGAGGCAGAACGAGAGCAATCAGGTGATGAGCTTTTTGAAAAAAGAAGGCATGAACAATTTGCAAATTTGCGATGCGAGCGAAGTATTTTTAAGCGCATTGAAGGGAGTTATAGAACCGGAGAAAAAACGCAATATAATAGGCGAAACATTCTTAAAAGTAAAAGATTCCGAAATGCAACGCCTTTCCCTTGATGCAAATGAATGGGTTATGGCTCAAGGCACAATTTACCCAGACACCATTGAGAGCGGCGGCACGGAAAACGCCGATGTGATTAAAACGCATCACAATCGCGTGCAGGGAGTTTTGGAATTGGAAAAAAAGGGAATGCTCTTGGAACCGTTATCAGATTTGTACAAAGACGAGGTTCGCGCGCTTGGCAAAAGCATTGGCATTCCGCATGACCTTGTGTGGCGGCACCCGTTCCCGGGCCCGGGTCTTGGCGTTAGAGTGCTGTGCAGCGATGGCAAATCTCCCTTGAAAAGCGTAGGCGTTCAGGGCGATGCGAGAACTTATGCGCAGCCGTTATTCATAGAAAGCGATGAATCGTGGGAAGAATTGGAAAAGCGCAGTACAGATACAATCAACCGTTCCGCAGAAATCAACCGTGTAGTTCTGATAATCGGTCGCATATCAAATTCAAATGCTGAACCGACGGAATTATACTGCGAAAAGATGCCTCTTGACTTGCTGAGAATTTTTGACGATATTTGCACTAAATTCCTATATGAAAACGGTTTATACCACAAGATATGGCAAATGCCTGTAGTTTTATTGCCGCTTAAAATTGAGGGCAAATTCTGCGTTCTTATGCGCCCAGTGAATAGCGCAGAGGCCATGACTGCAAACTTTGCGCGGATAGACCGTAATTTGCTTAAAAATGCTCTATGGCCAAAGCTGAAAGAAGCAGGAGCTGGCGCATTGTTTTACGATATTACGCATAAACCGCCTGCCACAATTGAGTGGGAGTGATATGCTAAAAGAACCGGTTGGCATTTTAGGTTTTGGCGTAGAAGGCCAAAGCACTCAGAAATTTTTGCAAAATAACGGCATAAAAGACATTCGTATTTTTGACCAAAAAAACGGCGAAAATTATCTTGACAATCTGGCCGATTGCAAATCAATAATTCGCTCAGCAGGAGTTTATCCTCTGCAAAAAGAAATTCTCGCTGCTCAGTTAAAAGGAGCGGTATTGACAAGCCAGATAGAACTTTTTTTTGAGCTGTTTCCGCATAATAAAATTATCGGGGTAACAGGCACGCTTGGCAAAGGCAGTTGCGTTTCCATGATTTCTCACTGCCTAAAAGCTTTGAATATACCGCACGCTATAGGCGGCAATTTTGGCGTTCCGGCTCTGGATTTATTGCAAGACAAAAATCGCCTGGCAGTTTTGGAGCTTAGTTCATTTCAGCTTATGACGCTGGGAGTCTCGCCTCACATTGGAGTTGTGCTACAAGTGACCAGCGAGCATCTGGACTGGCATCCGACCGTTGAGCAATACAGGGATGCAAAAGCGAATTTGGTTCGCTGGCAAAAAAGAAACGATTATTGCATTTACAACGCCGCTTCAGAAGGCGCTGTGCATATAGCCGAGCAAAGCGGAAGCATAAAAAAGCCATTTGAAACGCTCCATGTTTCAATAGAGGAATTCAAGGTAAAAGGGGAGCATCAATTGCAAAACATGGCGGCGGCAACGCTTGCTTTGGAGTGCGCCGGCATGGATGTTTCTGCTTGCATAAACGCTTTGAAAACCTACGAGGGTTTGCCGTATCGCTTGCAAAATATTGGCACGAAGAATGGCATTGATTTTTACAACGATTCTTATTCTACGCGCCCAGAAGCTGCAATAGCCGCTGCAAAAGCGATGGATAAACCGTTTGCAATGATACTTGGCGGTTCAGAAAAAAATGCGGATTTCACCGAGCTTTCCGAGTCTCTTGCTGAAAACAAGCTGCTCAAAGGAATAGCTTTGATAGGTTTCACAGCGCAGAGAATGCAAAAAGTTTTGCGCCACGAGAATATACAGATTTTTGAAAATCTGCAACAAGCTTTTGATTGGTGCTTGAAAAATATGGAAAATGGCGGTGCCATTCTGCTCTCTCCCGCTTGCGCATCGTTTGGCTTATTTGCGAATTACAAGCAGAGAGGAGAGAAGTTCAACGAACTTTACGGAGCGGTGTAGGGAGTAATTACAACAGGGTTTTCAGGATCAAGCACAAGCTTGCCTGTCATATTTGCGCCATCGCTCTTAAAGTTATCAAATCTGTAATCTTCAATTTTTCCGTTGGACAATTTTAAATTAAGCTGGCTTTGATTGAAAAATGCGACTTTTGGACGCAATATTTCAAAATATTCAAACTCGTTTCTCTCATCGCCGCCATAGGGTGCAAAGTGGAATGCTGCATTATTATTTGGAGAGGCACCACCCCAAAAAATTTCAGGATCTGTTGGTTCAAAAATGATTGGTTCATCTGCAGTGCCAATGGCTTTTATATAATTTCTAATAGATATTCCAGAATTTTCCGTGAAATAAAAATGAGCACCGGCATTTATTGTCAGCGTATCGGCTTGGATAATCGTATTATCTATATGATAAACAAAATTAGGCAATATAATTCCCTTAGTAAAGGATTGCGAACCGGAAACATATATTTTTCCTTTAAACTGTTCCGAAGAACCCAGAGTTATGGCAGCATCTAAACGAATATCTGCATCGTAGTTGTTTGAATAGAATTCATTACCGCTGAAATTTCCATTCGCAAAAGCGATATTCTGCTTTATGCCATAGTTATTATCGTGGATTTTGCTGTTCTTCAATATGCCGTTTTTTCCAAAATCAATTCCAATATTCGCTCCGGATATGTCTGCTCCTTCAATGCTTATTGTTCCGGCATTAGAGTTGATTTTCACTCCTGCCCAAAGCTTGTCAGCATCTAAGGCTTCTAATTTGCCAGAGATTTTTAAATCGCCAAAACGTACCTCCAATCTGGAGTTTTCTCCAAATTTAAGTTGCGCCCCTTCTTCTATTATTAGATTGGAATAGCTATCTATCACCAAAGATGCGCCATCTGCGAATGTAATATTTGTCTGAGAATCAAAAAGTATTTCTATATCATCTTCTGTAATGGTAATGGTTTTTGCATAAATGCATTCCCCATTTACAGGAACACTTCCGCTGACAGGACAATTCTTAACGATTACCTCAGTTTCGGAAGAGCTTGAGCTTTCCGGTACTTCGCTTGAAGACGAAAGCTCAGATGAAGAAGAAGGTTGCTCAGATGAAGATGACGGTTGTTCAGATGAAGATGACGGATTTTGCTGCTCATTGGCAGAGTATGGGCCTTGCGGTCCGTCTATTTTCTCATTGTTCACTTCGTGCGTACCGCATGCTACAAATAGCAAGGCGAAAACAGTTGCAAAAACACATAAATGTTTCATATTCATACCCTCGTTTTACCGAAATTAACTGGACTTTTTTTGCCAAGCAGCATCCCTCTGGTCTTCAGCGGAAGGCCAAAACAGCGGATAAAGCCGGTGGCATCTTTCTGGTCGTAAAAATCTACATCGCTAAAGCCGCCCAAGTCCGGATCGTAAAGGCTAAAGGGGCTTTGAATGCCGGCTGGGATAGCGTTTCCTTTGTAAAGCTTAAGAGTTACATCGCCTGTAACAGTTTTTTGAGTTTCGTTTACAAAGGCATCCAGTGCCTGGCGCAGCGGTGTGAACCATTCGCCGTTATATACTAAAAACGCATAAGTTTGCGCAAGTTTTTGCTTTTCTGCAAGAGTTGTTTTGTCTAGCACAAGAGACTCCAAAAGCTCGTGCGCTTTGTACAGAAGCGTGCCGCCCGGAGTTTCGTAAACTCCTCTGCTTTTTAAGCCGACAAGTCTGTTTTCAACTATGTCTAGCAAGCCGCAAGCGTGTTTGCCTCCGATTTTGTTCAGCTCTGTTAGCATGGAAACCGAATCCATTTTTTTGCCGTTCAGCGCAACCGGGGTTCCGTTTGCAAAGCTTATTTTAACATATTCTGCTTTATTTGGGGCCTTTTCAAAAGTGTTGGAGATCTTCAGCATATCGTAATTATGCTCTTTGTTAGGATATTCCAAAACTCCGCCTTCGTGCGACAAGTGCCACAAATTTCCGTCTTCAGAGTAGATTTTCTTTTTTGATATGCCGTTAAGCGGAATTTTTCTTTTTTGAGCATAGTCTATGGCTTCTTCTCTGCTGCGTATTTTCCACTTGGGGTCTTTCCATGGAGCGATTACTTGCAGGCGAGGGTCCAGAGCCGCATACGTTAACTCAAAGCGTACTTGGTCGTTGCCTTTGCCAGTTGCTCCGTGCGAAACTGCGTCTGCTTTTTCCTTTTGCGCTACCAGCACTTGGTACTTGGCAATCAAGGGTCTTGCGAACGAGGTTCCCAACAGGTATGTACCTTCGTATTTAGCGCCGGCTCTCACGGTAGGCCAAACATAGTCTTCCAGAAACTCTTTGCGCAAATCCATCACATAGCATTTGGAAGCGCCGCTAGCGACGGCTTTTTTCTTGAGAGCCGCCTCATCGCAATCGCCTTGCCCCAAATCTGCCGCAAAAGCCACAACTTCACATCCGTAATTCTCTATTAACCAGGGAATTATCACCGATGTATCCAAACCGCCCGAATAGGCGAGCACGCACTTTTTTATTAAACTCACATTTACCTCTCTAGTTGAGAGTTAACTCTCAACTTTTTAAGTGCTCAGAGCGAGACTTGAACTCGCACGACCTTGCGATCAGGGGATTTTAAGTCCCCAGTGTCTACCATTCCACCATCCGAGCGGTGTTGTGAGGGGTA
>WQSA01000142.1 GCA_009788135.1 Candidatus Fibrimonadales bacterium | reverse complement strand
AAGAACAGAAGCTAAGCGACAATTCTCAATTCTCAACTCTCAATTCTCAATTAGACAAGAAGTCCAAAACGCCATTCTACATCGCTCTGAGCCTCGACCTCCTCGGAGCCGCCGCTCTGGGATTTGGAATTTATCAGCACATAAACTCTAACTCGCTCTACGATGACTACAAAAAAATGCCAAGCAACGACAAAAAAGCATTGCAAAAAGCCAATGACGCTCGGCAAATGCGGAACATTGGGCTAACAGTAGGGGGAAGCTTGCTTGCGGCGGGAATTGCGGTGCATATCTTTTTCTAGTTTATCCCAGTGTTTCTTAACATAATATGGCTTCTTTTCTTTGGCGGCGCATTTGTGGCATGCCTGGCTCAGTGGCTTTATTTGGGCAATAGCGGCATTTTCAACGAAGTTATGCAAAGCGTCTTTGCCATGTCTAAGACTGCTTTTGAAATATCCATAGGTTTGACCGGAATTCTTGCTTTTTGGCTCGGAATGATGAAAATAGGGGAAAAAGCTGGTGCGGTTCAGATTCTTGCCAGGCTGGTTTCTCCGCTTATGAAAAGGCTTTTCCCCAGCGTTCCGGCAAATCACCCCGCTATGGGCAGCATGCTTATGAACATAAGCGCAAATATGTTGGGGCTGGACAACGCTGCCACGCCTCTCGGTTTGAAGGCCATGAAGGAATTGCAGGAACTGAATCCTCAAAAAGACACGGCAAGCGATGCTCAGATTTTGTTTCTGGTCCTGAATGCGAGCGGTTTGACTCTAATTCCTGTAACTATAATGACTTACAGGGCAAAGCTTGGAGCGGCAAACCCGGCAGATATTTTTTTGCCAATTTTGTTCGCAACGTTCTTCAGCACGATAGCAGGTATTCTGGTCACAGCTTTTTTTCAGAAGATTGAGATAAAAAATATCGTTTTCATTTCTTGGTTCATTGGTCTCAGTGCGGCGGTGTTTGGGAGTCTTTTCTATTTTTCAATGCTTTCTGCGGAAGAAATGGGGGTAGCCAGCGCCTTTTTGGGCGGCATAATTTTATTCAGCATTGTGATGTTCTTTTTGATTTTGGCCGCTATAAAAAAAGTTATGCCGTTTGATGCTTTTGTTGAGGGAGCAAAGGAGGGTTTTTCCACTGCTATTATGATTATACCTTATTTGGTAGCAATTTTGGTAGGGGTAGCAGCATTCAGAGCGAGCGGTGCGATGGATTTTATTATGGGCGGCATAGTAGCAGCTTTCAATGTTTTTGGGATTCCTTCCGATGTGGTGCCTGGTTTGCCGACTGCATTTATGAAACCTCTTTCCGGCAGCGGTGCGCGCGGCATGATGGTTGACGCTATGCAGACTTATGGCGCAGACAGCTTTGTGGGTCGTTTGAGTTGCATATTTCAAGGAACGACAGACACTACGTTTTACATTTTAGCGGTTTATTTTGGTTCGGTAGCGATTCGCAAAACCCGTCATGCTGTTTTTTGCGGTCTTACAACGGATGTGGTGAGCGCAATAGCGGCGATAACTATAGCCTATATATTTTTCCCGCCTTAGAGCGGCTTAAGTGTCTCTCCCTCCACTCTAAAATCAATGCTTCCTGCTCAGCTTCCGACAGGCAAAATTTTTGCCTGCCCTGACTTTGCATATATATGTCCAAATATGTTAGCAATACGCCTGCCGCAACAGATACATTCAAACTTTCCGTTAATCCGTATTGAGGCAGAATAAAATGCTCGTCTGCCTGCTCAAGGGTATCTGGATGATTGCCGCGCAACTCTGCGCCAAGATAAAAAGCTGTGGGCTTAGACAAGTCAAGCTCAGGTAATGGTTTATTTGCGTGAGTGCTTGCAACGGCTATTTTGTAGCCCTGATTTCTTAACTCGCTCAAAGCGGTTGCCCTTTTGCTGTAAATAAAAGCGTTCATCCATTTTAAAGAACCTTTTAGAATAGCCTTATTCACTTTGTAAGCGTTGTCTTCTTCAATTATGTGCACATTTTGCAAACCAAAAACCTCGGATGTGCGAATGACCGCAGATATGTTGTGCGGATCAAAAAAGTCTTCCAGAACAAGGCAAAAATGCTTTGTACGCAACGAGGCTGCTTTTTCAAAGAGCATTTGCCTGCGCTCGGTTAAATCGGAGAATTTTTGCGGCATGAAAGGAATATACAAAGGGAATATTTACTATATTACACTTCCCGATGTTCTTCAAAACATTTACATTCCTGTTTATTCTGAGCGTATGCGCTTTTGCGCAGTTCGTTGATATGCCGCTAAACGCTTCGGAAGACAACCGAGTTGGCAGCATAAGCATAGAGGGCACTATTTACACAAGCACATCTACGCTCAAACCTCGCATAGCAATTAAGGAAAATACGAGATATTCTCCGTCTAACTTGGCCGAGCAGGTTAAGAAAACCATAGAATCCCTCTACGAAACAGGGATGTTTGATGATATTCAAGCCTCAGCAAGATATGGCGAAAACGGCGAAATAGATTTGATTTTTACCGTGGTTGAGCAGCCTGCGCTAGATACCCTGCTGATAGAAGGCTGCGACGAAGTGCCGGAAGATGAGCTCAGATTGAAGACCAGGGTCGCATCTGGCGCTGTTTACAGCAAAAGCGATTTGGAACGAGACAGGCAGGCTATTCTGAGCCACTACCGCTCGCAGGGGTACTTGCTTGCCGAGGCTTGGGTGGAAGAAATACCTGTTCAGGAACACAAAAACAAAGTGATTATATATATAAGCGAAGGCAATAAAGTGAAAGTTGATTCCATTACGGTTTCTGGCAACGAAAGAGTGCCTAAAGAAGAAATCTTGGATAGAATGCAGACAAAAGTCGATTCCTGGTGGGGTGGCGGCGAGTTTAAAATGGATGTGTTCAATTCAGACAGAGACAGCGTTATAAATGCAGCGAGAAAACATGGATTTTTGGATGCAGAGCTTTTGGAATACAAAGCTACATATTTGCCAGATTCCACCTGCCGCTTTTATTTAGGGCGCATGGCAAGCAAAAGCTCCAACCTGCAGCTCCTTTATTTTCAGTTGAATAAATCCTTGCAAGACAAAGAAAGCGCATTGCACCATTTAGCAGGCAAGGCTATGTCAATGTCTTCGCACTATTATAAAGAGTACAGAGCGAAAATGGGAAACCATCAGGCATTTCCGTTGCCTAATGTGCAAAATGAGAAACTGGCTGCTGATATGTTGAACAACTTAATAACTTACGGCGCAATGAGAAAGGAATGGATAAAGAGCCTGAAGGGAAAGGTTTGGAAAGACTCTCGCATAGACAGCTTGTTTGCGAAAAAGAAACGCACCGCTTACGAAGATAAGCTTTTGGTCCGCTATTCTCTGGAAGAAACCATACCTGCGCTTATGCAATACGATAGCGTTAATACTGCGAGTTATGTGCATATAAATATAGAGATTAAAGAAGGCAGAAAATATTACGCAGGCAAAGTGCATTTCACAGGCAATGAGGTTCTGCCAACTGCATTTTTGCAAGCGCAGGTTCGCTTGGATAGCGGAAAGGTTTTTGACTACTATCAATATGACTCAACAAAAAAAGCCGTTCTGAATTCTTACAGGGAAGATGGTTATTTATTTGTGCAAATGGAAGAAACGAGAATTTTTGCAAATGATTCGGTGGTTAATTTAACTTTCTTTATGCGGGAAGGTTTGCCGGCGCAAATTCATAAGGTTCACGTAAGAGGCAACACTAAAACAAAAGACAAGGTGATTCGCAGAGAAATCAAGCTATATCCTGGCGATACTTACAGGCAGTCTCTTTTGGAGCGCAGTTTCAGAGATATAATGCAGTTGAATTACTTTGACAACGTTGTGCCGGATATTCAGCCTGTTGGCGAACAAGACGTTGATCTGCTGTTTATGGTTTCCGAGCGCGAGGCTGGCACGGGGCAGTTCGGTGCAGGCGCTGCGTATAGCCAGGCAGACGGTTTGGTATTTACGCTAAATCTTTCAATTCCCAATTGCTGCATGGGAGATGGCCAGGCTGCGAATATGAGCGCAGAATATGGCATGGATAAAAAAAGCATAGCGTTCGGTTTTTCCGAACCCTGGCTTTTTGATACCCCTACAAGAATCGGAGCTTCTGTGAATTATTCTTGGTGGAACGGCTATTCCTTCCACGATATAACTCGCTATGGCGGCAGCGTTTATATAGGGCGCAGACTTACATGGCCTGATGATTATTTTTATGCGCAGTTCGGAGTTAGCTGGCAGAGAAATGAGCAGGGTCCAAATCCGGGCGGTCTGGTTCGCTTTACAGGAAACGAAGCCTCGCTTGACTTTACATTAATCAGAGACGATAAAAACCTCCCGATTTTCCCAACAGAGGGTTCTCGCTATGTGGCTTCTGCATCCTGGGCAATTCCGAATTTCCTATATGGCAATTTCAACTATGTGCAAACTGATCTCAGCATAAAATGGTGGTTCCCGCTTTTGGCAGATAAATTGAGCCTTGGCATAACAAATGAATTTGGCGTGATTACCGGAAGTTCTCTGCAATACCGCACTCTTTACCAAATGGGCGGAGCGCTTGGCTATAAGGGCTTGATGCGTGGATATAGCGCTGGTTCTCTTGGCGCATACAGGCTTGGACGCAGTTACCAGTATTTTGGCGCAGAGCTAACTTGGCCTATTGCTCCAAATCTCTTTTATCTGTTGCCGCTCTTCTTTGATGCTGGAAATGTATTTGGCCCAGTTTACAATAATAGCGAATCGGTTAGCAAAGACATTGGCTCTCCTCTTCGCGATTGGGATATCGCTTCGCTTAAGCGCGATTTTGGGTTTGGTTTCAGAGTGCTGGTTCCAATGCTTGGCATTATAGGCTTTGATTTTGCATGGCCTCTTGACCCAGGCGAATATGGCGGCTATGATGCTCCAAGCGTAGGCACTATGGAATTCAACTTTATAATATCGCAGGGATTCTAAGCGTATGAAAATTGCAGTTATAGGCGGTGCTGGATATATAGGCTCTCACGTTGCCAGGGAACTCTTGGATTTTGGCCATGAGGTTTTTGTTTATGACAATTTGAGCAGCGGGCTAAGGCAAAATCTATTTAAGGAAGCGAGTTTTGCGCATGGCGATATTTTGGATGTTCAGAAA
The DNA here is from genome assembly GCA_009788135.1 of Candidatus Fibrimonadales bacterium. GTDB lineage: Bacteria > Fibrobacterota > Fibrobacteria > Fibrobacterales > Fibrobacteraceae > Fibrimonas. The sequence continues at coordinate 848 of WQSA01000142.1, read as the reverse complement.
TTAAACGATTTTTTTGAGAGCGTGAAGCCGGAAGGCATTGTGCATTTGGCAGCATTGAAAGCTGCCGGAGAATCTATGCTTGAACCCGAGAAATACAGCGTTCATAACATAACGGGGTCGCTTAACATTTTAAATGCCGCTTCAAAGCATGGCGTTAAGTATATTGTATTTTCCAGCTCGGCCGCTGTGTATGGAAGCCCAAAGTATTTGCCTATGGACGAGAAGCATCCGACCGAGCCTGAGAATTATTATGGATACACAAAGCTTGCCATTGAGCAGTATTTGCAGTGGTATGGCAAATTGAAAGGCATTAAATATGCCGCTCTTCGCTACTTCAACGCTGCGGGCTATGATGTAAAGGGCAGAATCAGCGGTTTGGAACAGAATCCTGCGAATTTAATTCCAATTGTTATGGAAGCGGCTGTAGGCAAAAGGGCTTCTGTCAGCGTTTTTGGAAACGACTATGAGACTAAAGACGGCACTGGGGTGAGGGATTATATTCACGTTAGCGATTTGGCCAGAGCGCATAGGATGGCTTTTGACAAGCTGCAAAGCAGCGAAAGCTTTGTTGTGAATTTGGGTGTGAACAGCGGCAACAGCGTTTTGGAAGTGATAAAAGCTACAGAGCGTATTTCAGGAAAAAAGGTGAATTATCAGGTTGTTGGCAGGCGTGCAGGGGACCCTGCTGTTGTTTTGGCTAATCCGGCGTTTGCAAAGGAGTTTTTCGGTTGGCAAGCGGAGTGCTCGGATTTGGATACTCTGCTGGAAACTACCTGGAAGGCATATTTGGCTAACTGAAACTGAACCCAAACGATTTTGGCACAACAAGCTCTTTATACGAACTCATC
>WQSA01000141.1 GCA_009788135.1 Candidatus Fibrimonadales bacterium | reverse complement strand
GGAGCCGTTGTGGAAGATTCCATAATTTTCCCCGATGTTACAATTGCTCCGGGCGCAAAGATTCGAAAAACTATTATCGAAAAAGGCTTGCACATTCCCGCNGGTTTTGAAATTGGCTACAACTTGGATAGAGACGGCGCAATGTTCCATTTAACAGAATCGGGAATTGTTGTGCTGGCCAAGGATACNGTGATTAAGGGAAATTAAATGGGCANGGTCGAGCAAATAGGCGATGCTATTTATGCATTGTACTACGAACTTAAACACATTGTTTATCTTTTAAGCGAGTCTGTATANTGGAGCACNTTTGGNCGTTTTGATAAAATGCGCTTGCCNTTTAAAGGCGCGCTTTCGCTGCAGATGATAAGGCTTGGAAGCTCGGCCTCCGCCATAGTTTTTCTTTTGACTTTTTTGGTTGGNTTAACGCTTGCATTTCAATCCGCAATTCAGTTGGANACTTTTGGAGCCGGAGTTTTTTTNGTTAGNGGCATTGCTATTACCATGTTTATGGAGATAGGCCCGCTTATAACAGCGATTATTTTGGCNGGCCGCTCGGGGTCTGCGATAACTGCGGAAATAGCTTCCATGGTTGTTCAGGAAGAGGTAAAAGCGCTGAGGGTTATGGGCATTCATCCGGTTCAATATCTTGTGNTGCCGAGATTCCAGGCCATGAGCATGGCAACTCCGCTTTTAACNATGCTTGCAAATTTGGCNGGATGTTTTGCGGGTTATTTGGTAGCCGCTTTGTTTATAGGGTTGCCCACTTCTTTGTTTATATCCGAGCTTAGGGAGGCGCTTTCAATGGATATTTTGGCAAAGTCGCTTTTCAAGGGTTTGGTTTTCGGGTGGATAATAGCTTTGGTGGCTGTTTCAAAGGGCTTGTCTGTAAGAGGCGGAGCGGATGCAGTAGGCGTAGCTACAACCAAATGCGTGGTGTTCTCCATAACTGCAATTATTTTAGCAGACGCTGTGTTTTCGTTTGTGTTTTATTAATCAGACTTTTTCTATATTTTCTTAAAATGTCAGAATCAGCTCCGCCATGGCTTGTTTCAAAATATCCGCAGTTTGCCAAAATAGCGGTATGGATTGGGCTTTTTTTGCTTATATATTGGATGCGCTCCTTCTTTTTGCTCATATTTTTGACCTTCGTATTCGCATTCTTGCAGTACAGAGCCAATGAACTGTTCAAACCGAGAATCAAAAACTATAAACTCAGAACTTGCCTGATAGGCATAACCTTATTGCTCGCCATAAGCGGCAGCATATACTTTTTGACAACGGAAGTCAAACTCCAAACCAAGATGTTTGTGAATAATATCGACACTTATATAGGAGCTTTGGATTACCAGATAAACGAGCTGGGGGTATCGTTTCCCATCATTGAGCAATGGATAATGGATATTGAGCATGCCGCTCCCGAAGGCTCTGGCTATAAATCGCCAACGCTTTTGATTTTGCAGCACGCCTTTGATTTGCCTTCTGCGGAGAACAGCGGGAATTTGAAAAAGAATCTCTCCAGAATATTTCTATACTCCGGAAAGATAGTAGGAATAGCAAGCTCTTTTTTGCTGTCTTTGCTATTCTCGTTTTTGATTATTCTAGACCTCCCTCGCTTGATGCGCTCCATGGCCAAGCTTGAAAAATCGCGAGTGGCATTTATTTTCCAGGAAGTGAAACCAGGCATAATGCAATTCTCCGGAATGCTTGGGAAGGCTTTCGAAGCGCAATTCTTTATAGCCGTGTTGAATACGCTCCTGACAGGAGTTGGGCTTTGGATTCTGGGCATAGGGAAATATTCGGCGTTTTTGCTCGCAACCGTATTTTTGTGCAGTTTTATACCAATAGCGGGCGTGTTTATATCTTCCGTGCCTATCTGCATGGTATCTTTGCAAGATTACGGGCTTTTCCATGTATTTCTGGCCATTGGCTTTATAGTCATTATACACATGATTGAAGCTTACATACTCAATCCTCGCATCTATGGCTCCCGCATGAGAATGAACCCCGTTGTTGTGCTTGGCATTTTGACCATATTCGGGAAGATATTCGGTCTGTGGGGGCTAATTTTGAGCGTTCCCCTGTGCACCTGGTTTTTCAGGGAAGTCTGTCTGCAACAGAGCCTGAAACGTCAAATTATCAAATAAAAAAGCTGAAAAATAGCCAAAAATGTAAACACTTGTTTGCAAAATGACGGTTTTTAATTTTTTTTACCGGAAATACCCTGTTTTTTCCGTCTAAGTATTAGACAAAGACAGGAGACCCTATGAGGAAAGCATATTTTTGCATTGACGGCTTTACATTCAAGCGCATAAGCGACTTTTACAAGTATGAGCATAAAAGGCGTTCCAGGCTAAGCGTAGCCGCTATGGAAACCTTTTTGCGCTACGAAATAGAGCGCAGGTTCGAATGGAAAAGCGGAATTGACCACCTGGAAGTGGAAAAACACTTCTATCTCCCTTACGACAACCCAAGAAGGATTCGTTACAGGATGGAGGTGGAAAAGGCCATTTTAAAGTTTGAAAGAGCATTGGAAGATTCCGGCTATGATACGCATTATGCCAGGTATGGAAACAATTTCACTATAAAGCCAAATGAAAACATATACGCAGAATGGTTGATTGCCAAACAAATCCGAAAATACGATGTTTTCGCTATTTTCACAACACAGGGTCAATACTTGCGCCTTTTGCAGCAAACAATGCTGTGCGAAGTCCCAACCATACTCATAGGCTGGGACGGAGCTTGCGTAAACTCGTCTGGGGAAGCCAGTTTTTGGAAAACAGATAAAGCCTTGATAGGCAATGCGAGCACCTATTGCCCGCTGGAAAGAATTCTCAACCTGCCAAACGCCGGTCACCCATTTACGGACATCATGTTTGAGAGGATATCTTGCCCCAAGTATCCTTTAAACCAACGGTACGGTTAAACACCGGTTTTTGAGGCGCGGAATCTTTTGCATCAACGCAGAAATAACCCTGCCTCAAGAACTGGAATCTATCATAAGGCTTGGCTTCTGCAAGCATGGGTTCCGCTTTGGACTGCTTTATCGCAAGGGAATTTTTGTCCACATAATCCATGTAGCTTTTCCCTTCCGGTATGGCAGCCGGGTTTTCCAGAGTAAAGAGATTCTCAAAAAGACGGACCTCAACATCGACTGCGGCTTTGCAATTAACCCAGTGCAAAGTTCCCTTAACTTTGCGAGCATCCGGAGTCTCGCCTCCCCTGCTCTGAGGGTCATAAGTGCAATGCAGCTCTGCAATATCGCCGTTCTCATTCTTTACAATTTCGTTGCAGGTAATATAATATGCGTCTTTCAAGCGAACTTCCGAGCCTGGGAAAAGCCTGAAATATTTCTTGGGCGGAATTTCCATAAAATCTTCGCGTTCAATGTAGAGTTCTTTGCCAAAAGTCAGCTTGCGGCTACCCTGCTCCGGGTTTTCCGGATTATTCAGAATTTCAAACTCATCTTCCTTGCCATCTTCCCAATTTGTTAGCACAACTTTCACAGGGTCTAAAACAACCATGGCTCTCTGAGCATTTTTGTTCAACTCTTCTCTGATGCAAAAGTAAAGAAGCGCAATATCAACCATACTATCGGTTTTTGCAACGCCAATCCGCTCGGCAAACTCGCGCAATGAACTGGGCGTATAGCCTCTGCGCCTGAGACCGCTGATTGTTGGCATGCGAGGATCATCCCAGCCAAGAACATGATTGTTTTCCACAAGTTCTCGCAAAAGTCTTTTGCTCATAACAGTATAAGTGAGATTAAGGCGTGCAAATTCAATTTGCCTTGGCAAATACGCAGGCATTTTCGGGCTTGATCCTATTTCGTTCAGTACCCATTCGTAAAGCGGCCTGTGAGCTTCAAATTCCAAAGTACAAATGCTGTGCGTTACGCCTTCTACCCAGTCTCCGATTGGGTGAGCGTAATCGTACATCGGATATATCACCCATTTGTCGCCAGTGCGGTGGTGAACGGCTTTTTTAATGCGATAGATTGCGGGGTCGCGCATATTCATGTTCGGGTCTGCCATGTCTATTTTTGCGCGCAAAAACGCTTCGCCTTCCTCTATTTCCCCAGAGCGCATTTTGCGGAAAAGCTCAAGGCTTTCCTGCGCAGGGCGGCCTCTCCAAGGGCTATCTTTGCCCGGGCTGGTGAGCGTGCCTCTATATTCGCTCACCTCATCGCCTTTCAAGTGGCAAACATAAGCTTTGCCCGCCAGAATAAGCTGCTCTGCAAATTCATAACATAAATCGTAGTAATCGCTTGCGTAAAATTCATGCTCTCCCCAGTCAAAGCCAAGCCATTTTACATCTTCTTTTATGCTATCCACATATTCAACATCTTCTTTAGCAGGGTTGGTATCGTCAAAGCGAAGGTTGCATTTGCCATTGAATTTCAGGGCTGTTCCAAAGTTTATGCATATGCTTTTGGCATGGCCAATATGCAAATATCCGTTAGGCTCCGGCGGAAACCGAGTATGCACATCGCTATACCGCTTGCTCTCCAAGTCTTCGACTATAAAGTCCTGAATAAAATTAGAAGATTCCATTGGGGGAAAAAATAGAAAAAATATTATATTTTTATGTATGATCTTTACTATATTTCTTTTATTCAATGCGAGGGTTTTTTATGAAAAAATCATTGTTTGCGGTTTTAGCAGCAAGCTCGTTGCTCTTTGCAGAGTCTTATCAAGTCAATACGCTCAGTGCCAAGCAATGGGGTATGGCGCATACAGGCGCGGGATTAAAACTCGGTTCTGAGAGCATGAATTTTAACCCAGGCGCTATGGGCTTTTTGGATAAAACGTTTGACTTTTCCGCTGGCGCTACTTTTATTATGCCAGAAGTGCAAATCGGTGCCGATGGCAAGCAGACTTACAATGAAAAAGTTGGAACTCCGATGTATGTTTACGCTGCTTCAGGCATAACAGATTGGCTGTCTGTTGGCATTAGCTTTACAACTCCTTACGGCAACGCTGCGGACTATGGCAAAAATTGGCCAGGCGCAGATATTTTGCAGAGCATAGATTTAAAGGTTTTCGCTTTGCAGCCTACCATTGCTTTTAAGTTACTCGATAAGATAAGCATAGGCATAGGCCCTGCTATTTATTTGGGTAGCAGTTTTGAGCAGAGCAAAGATTTGAAGAATCCGGCTTTAAGTTTGCCTGCCGGCATAGCTTCGGGAACTTTTTCCGGCGATGCAGATGTGGCTGTAGGAGTTAATGCTGGTATTCTTTACGATTTGCTTCCGAATAAACTTGCACTTGGCTTTGCTTATCGTTCTGGGGTGGATATGAAGGTTTCAGATGGCAAAGCGGAAATTGAGAGTGTGTTTCCACATCCGATGTTTACCGCCATTGAAGCATCCAAATTTGAGGCGGAACTTCCTTTGCCCGCAAACTTGAATGTAGGCATTTCTTTCTGGCCAATGGACAAACTTGTTTTGGCTTTTGATTGGCAGATTATATTCTGGGGAACTTATAAGAATCTTTCTTTAAAATTCGATAATCCTATGTTTAATCAGGTTTCGCAGAAAAAATACGACAATACATTTGCCTATCGCCTTGGCGCTCAATATACCCTCATACCACAGCTCGACTTGCGCTTGGGCGTATATTACGACGAATCTCCTGTTGCCGATGGTTATTTAACCCCGGAATCTCCCAGCACGGATAAATTCGGCACTACTGTGGGCTTTTCTTACCGCCCTATTCCAAATATATCAATAGATGCCTCATTCGGGTATTCCAATGGCTCCGGCCCCTTGGGCAGAGACGCTACATCTGGAAGCAATACGGATAAGGATGATGGTCTTGATGCTCGTTATGATGTTCAGGCTTGGGTGCCAGCGGTTGGTTTGAGCTTTAGTTTCTGATTTGAAAGGTGACACCCGGATTCGAACCGGGGAATCACGGTTTTGCAGACCGTTCCCTTACCACTTGGGTATGTCACCGAAAGCGTTAAATATAGAAAAATTTTTT
>WQSA01000140.1 GCA_009788135.1 Candidatus Fibrimonadales bacterium | reverse complement strand
AACGCCATTTGAAAATTCCGCTATGCTCACAGGCGAACACAGAGTTTTTCTCGTTTTGCCAAACGAAAGCTTTGTGCCTGCATCTTACGATGTCGCTCTGCAATCGGGCAAGGCTTTTGAAATAAACCACGAATTTCTGCGAAGAAATCAAGCTTTNGAGNCTTATACTTTGTCGCCTTCCGAGTTTCATTTGGAATTCAATGCGGGNTTTTTGTATTCCGGCGATACTTCCAAAATACCGCTTGGCTTCAGGCTGGGGCTGCCTTGGGGTTTTGGGGCAAGGCTTGCGCTTCCCGTGCAGGAGCGGGAGATTCAAAGGTGGACGCTCGGAATGCAATACAATTATATTCCATTGCAAATAGGCATGGCTGCGGACTGGATTAGCCCAAGAGGTTCCGGTTTTTCCGCAATTCGTGCCGCATTTTTTGCCGAGCAAAATGTTCTGATTGTCAATCTGCTGGAAAATGCGATTTACGAATATTCAAAAGAAGACAAAATTGAGTTTTACATTCGTGCCGGAGTGCCGGTCAAGCATATATTCATGCCATACATAGCGCTTAGGAAAAGCCATCTATTTTCCGTGGAGCCTGGCGCATTGCTGCAAGCGGGAAATCAATTCTCCCTGGAAATATCAATACCCGTTGCTGTTTTGGAAAAAAGGGTAATCGGAGTCTATTTTGGCATTCACTCGGATTTCTTGTTCCATAAAAAAAAGAATGAACCAAAACACAGCTCGGTTCTTTGGGATATCAACGCTGTTAGCAACAGAGAATTCAGAGCGTTTTGCAAAGAAAGAGGTTGCAAAATTCCCGACGATGACTATCCTGTTGTTTCGATAAGCATAAAAGATGCAATGGCTTATGCAAGCCATGTAAACAAGAGATTGCCCACAGCACAGGAATGGAAAAAAGCGGCAGCAACTTACTCAGATTTTGACGAAGCTTGCGAAAGCCCTAAATTGAAAAAAGTCAATGAGGGTCAAATTGCAAACGGAATCCGAAACTTCGCCGGAAACGTGGCTATCTGGCTTGCACCGGAAAACGAAAGCGCAAGTATAGCAAGCTTTGCAGGAAGTTCTCACAGCGATTCTCCGGAGGCTTGCAAAAGAAAATCTGTTTTAACTGATATATCCTCGCCCCGAGGGAGCGAGTTTATAGGGATACGTTTGGTGAGGGATTTGTGATGGAAAGTTTGCTGGAAAAATACACGCAACACGAAATTGATAATCTATCTGGAAACAATAGGATTAAAATTGCAGAAAGCGAAGCGGACATTAGAAACTTCGTGGAATTCGCTATTGCTGGAAATAATTTAGGTCAAAAAATGCTTCTTGGAAAGATCAATTGCAATTTAGCATGGAAAATAAAAACCGCAAGTAATTCTAATGTCGATTTGAACGCTTATCATTTGGAATTGAGAGCGAATGAAATAAAACATTTATTTAATCATCATGGCAATGAAAAGACGGAAGTTCCAAGAGGGCAGCGAACTGTTACAGTTTATGATATTATGAGCATTATAGATGTAGTTCAAAACTTTGACGAAGTTAAGAAGAACTTCGATAATAGCTTAACTTTTATAAAAAATGCAAACGGAACAATCAATGCAATAACACTTTATGCTACTAAAAGCAAATCTTTATCGTTGCAAACTATGTGGATAAATAGAAAAGGAAGCTAAACTCAAAAAAACCCTATCTAGCGACATCCAAAATGACTTGGCTATGAACCAAGCAGTTAATGCTCAAAAGAGCTTAGCTTCCTCTACTAATAATATACAAAATTTCTCAGGGGCCTGTGTAGGAGGCTTTGAACTTCTACGGAATAACTTTAAACCAACGCTCTAATTTTTTCCAGCGCTTGGCTTGAATAACCGCTTTCCAGCATTTCTTTTAGCTTTAAAAGTTCCTGCTTCAGATCGCCTTCTTTTGGTGCTTTGATATATTTTGCCAAACGCTCTGGATAAGTACAGTTCTCCAGATGGCGCTTTGTTTCCAAAAGTTCCGGATCGTTTGGTATCAAATCCAAAGCTTTGTTCAAAAGTTCGCTAACTTCGCTTGTATCTCCCAAGCAAATTGAGCAGTCAAAAATTCTCAAAAGAGCGTCAACAAAAAAATTATTATTGTCGAAAGCATGTTTAAAACAATCAAAAGCTTCGGAAAAATTTCCCTGCTCAAAAGATATTATGCCAAGCGTATAAAATGCAGAATAATGTTCCGAATAAACAGTCAAAATTCGCTGAAGCAAAGCGACGCTCTCATCTATTTTGCCTTGTTCCGCCAAGTCTGCGGCAAGCTTGTTTTGCTGGCGCAATTCTATTACTGTTTTGCCGCTCAAGCGGTTTGGAATGACTATGCCCTGCAACTCCGCAATAGTGTCTTTGACTGTTTCATCCTTGGGATTTTCAATACGCTCCATAAGCAGATATTGAAAATACTCCAGCAAATCCTTGTCGCAAAGCCTTGCATTGTATTCGGCAAAAGTCATCATCTGTCGAGTTCTCCGGCAATTATGTTTATGCTAGAAAGCACTGCTATGGAATCTGCTATCATGCCTCCTTCAACNAGTTCGTGGAANGCTGCGAACTGCGTTAAGCATGGCGGCCTGACCTTGACNCGCCAAGGNTTTCCTGTTCCGTCTGAAACCAGCGTAAAGCCGAGTTCTCCGTTTGCGGCTTCCGATGAATCGTAAAGTTCGCCGGCAGGAACGCGAATGCCTTCCGCAACCGTTTTGAAATTGCCAATCAAAGATTCCATGTCTTGGTAAACTTTTTCTCGCTCAGGAACTCTGATTTTAGGATTGTCTATGTTTACGGGGCCAGGTTTCAAGCGTCTCAAAGCCTGCCTTACAATTTTAATTGATTCTTCGCTTTCCACGAGCCTCACCATCAAGCGGTCGTAAATATCGCCTTTGGTTCCGGTCACAACTTCCCAGTCGTAAGTTTCGTAATCGTAATAGGGTTCGTCTTTGCGCAGATCCAATGCTGCGCCTGTCGCTCGCAAGCAAGGTCCTGTCCAGCCCCAGGCCAAGGCTCTTTCTGCGGTAATTGCGCCTATGTTTGTTGTGCGGTCCAGGAATATGCGATTGCCGTCCAAGAGCTTGTGGACGTCGCTCAGAGATTCTTCGCACATTTTTAGGAGTTTCACAACATCTTGTTCAAAGCCTTCGTAGGTATCTCGGTACAAGCCGCCTATGCGGGCATAAGAATTGGTAAGCCTTGCACCTGTTAGTTTTTCCCAAAGCACCAGTCCTTCTTCTCTTGAGTCAAAGAAATACCAGAAATTGCTGAGTGCGCCCAAGTCCACGCAAGCGGCAGCAACGCAAACAAAATGGTCAAAAATTCTTGACAATTCGCTTATGATAACTCGGATAACTTTTGCTCTTTCCGGAATTTCCACGCCAAGCATTTTTTCCACAGCTTTTGCGTAGCCTATATTGTTAAGCATTGCGGAGCAGTAATTCAGACGATCCGTATATGGCAGCACCATTTGCCAGGTGCCCTGTTCGGCCATTTTTTCAAATCCTCTGTGCAAATATCCTATTTCACCAACGCAAGCCACTATGGTTTCGCCATCCAAAGCGGTCAAGTAACGCAGACAGCCGTGTGTAGCATTGTGGCTCGGCCCAAAGTTTAATGCCATTAAATTCAAATTTTCGTCATTTTTGCCAAGGACTTTCATAGGGTTGTAATATAGAAATTTCAGCGATTAGTAAATTGCTATATTCCATCTAGCTATGCTTAAATTTCGCAGATGTCTTTTGAAGCTGAGCGGCGAAGCCTTGGCCGGTGGTTCCGGACATGGAATAGATGGCTCAACTATTGAGTGGGTTGCCGCTGAAATCGCAAACTCGGTTAAAGCCGGAGCTCAAATAGGGCTTGTGATTGGGGGTGGAAACTTCGTTAGGGGAGTCTCGGCAAGCGCTGGGGGAATGAACCGTGCGGCTGGCGATGCCATGGGAATGCTCGCTACCGTTATGAACGCCATTGCCATGCAAGATGCGCTTGAGAAACAGGGGCAGCGTGCCGAGGTTATGAGCGCAGTCAAAATGGAACCGCTTTGCGACTCNTTTAACCGCAGAAAAGCCATAAGNCTTATGGAAAAAGGCGTTGTTGTTCTTTTTGCCGCTGGTACAGGCAACCCGTTTTTCACAACGGATACCGCTGCTGTTTTGAGAGCGGTGGAAAGCGAGTGCGATGTTGTNATGAAGGCCACCAAAGTTGANGGAATTTACTCTGCAGACCCGATTAAAGACAAAAATGCCGTGAAATTTGACGATATAACCTACGAAGAGATTCTTAAAAGGAATTTGGCCGTTATGGACACGGCGGCTGTAGCTCTGGCAAGAGAGCATAAATTGCCGGTCCTTGTGTTTAAATTGGCAAAAGGAAATTTTATAAATTCTTTAACAAAGAGCGGAATAGGAACTTTTGTGCATGACTAGCGGAGAATTGGTAATAATTATTGTATCGTCAATTTTACTTGTTACGGCAATTATAGCAAGTTTTGGCGTTTATATTGTGGTCAACAAAAGCAATAAAGATAAAGATACCGAGGAACTCACGAAAATCGCATTGTCTGGAAAATATTCCGCAGCGCTTCGTCCGGCTATGGATTCTCTCGCTGATAAAAAGCCCAGTTTGACAGAGCTTGAAGAGTGGCTGATTTCTCAAGGCATTGAAGCGGAGCAAAAAGACAAATATTTGATAAGCTGGCAAAAATCAATAAACCAAGATATAAAGACCATAAGCGAAGGCGATTTGAATGGAGTCACTACATACCGAATTTCCGTTGGTCCAAAAGATAAGAACATATGCAACTTTTTGCATCCAGATCATTTTATCACCAGAGACCAAATAAACCGCAACGCAGAGATTTTGCCGCCATATTGTTTTGGGAGCGATAGCATAGTTGTGCCCAAACTTCCTTGGGATAATACAGACGGCGCAGGCGGCTGGAAAGCCCTGGTACCTGTGGATGGCATCTACGAAATACCGGATTGGCGGCAGGTGGTTTAGGGTTAAATTTCTATATTATTAAAATCCATTTAAAAGGAGCATATTATGGCAAGAAAAACGCTTTCGCAGAAAATTTTTGAGATTGTAGGCAATGATCCAGACAGCTTTGACGAGGCTAAGGAGTTGCAGGTAAAAGAATTGCTGAAACCGTTGAACCACGAAATAGACATAAAAAAAGTCAAGTGGCGTCCTTGCAAGGGGAATTGGTAGTTAACTTATGGACAAAAAAGAATTTGACGAGTTGTGGGAAAATATTGCAAAAATTGAGATAGACAAAACAATTATTTTCCGTCAGTATAGAGTAGAGGCAAAAGAAAATGATAAGAATTTCAAAGAAAATGCGTANAGCAGATACCAAAGCGAGCGGGAGAAATTTAGAAGGGTTGCCGGCATAAAAGATAGTAGCAAGCTTGATCGGCATAAGGTGGCAGCATTGTTTTATGTTGCTTTTGTTGATAAAACAGATGGGTATTCTTTTAATGTTTTTGGCAGCAGGAATGAAAGATTGCTTGAAGCTGAGGCTGCTATAACCCATGAGACCGCTTTAAACATAGCTCGAGGCATAATTGTGTCGTTTATAGTCGAAGATAGCGGAATAGATACGGATTACAGGGAGTTCGTGGCTGAAAACGGAATGATGGAGCCAGAATTAATATGTTTTGAGAACAGTTCTACGAGTTATAAAGAGGAAGCTTTGAAGCAACTTATTTACGCTCAGAAAGAAAATAAACTGTCAGTATCTCAGCTTGCGTTGATATTTTTTTCGCTGGAAGACAACACTCGCCATTGCTATAGGAAGACGAAAACTCATAATCTATAGCCATTGCCGTTCAAATGTAACTTGGACAGCGCGGGCTTTGAACCTAAATTTTGCCTTAAAATCGTTTTTTTAAGAAAAAATGTCACATTCCTGTGAAAAAAATGTATATTCCTATTATAGATAGGAGTTCTTTATGAAAAACAACCGATTTTTTCTCGCAGTTGGCGTTTTCTTCGCCTTGGCGTTCACTT
>WQSA01000139.1 GCA_009788135.1 Candidatus Fibrimonadales bacterium | reverse complement strand
TGGATGCCAAAAAGAATGGAGATACATATAATTTCTCAGCATGCACAGATGGTTTTAGCTATGAGTACAAAGGTCAGGGCCATAATTTCAAAGTGATGACAGAGGCTATTGTCGAAGAAGGTTCCGACCATTTCAAAACAGCTTTGAAAAGCGCAGAATGGCAACTTGCGGAAGTACCGCTTAATCTTTTAAAGCAGCCTACTAGCTGGGGTACAAAAGTTGACTTAAAGCTTGATGGAATTTATGGATTTGCTTGGGAAATTAAAGCTGCCGATGATGGCAAGGCTGGCGTGTCTGATCTTAGTGGCGAATTGGCTATAAAAAATTTCCGTTGCTTGGGAAATAATTTGGCTCTGCAACCAAAGCCCAACCTGACGTGCAGCGACTGGGACGACAACTGGGAGCCACCTACAAAGATTGGCATGTCTCCGTTTGCAAGCAGCAATGCATTAGTTGCAATGCAGAACTCTGTGAATTTGCAGGTAGCCGGCAGCGCAACAGTTCAAATCTTCGATTTGAGAGGCAATACAGTTCGCACATTGAAAGTTGCCAAAGGCAGCCACACAGTATCTCTCTCAGACTTGCCACGTGGCATGTATATCGTAAAAGCAAGCACCGCATCGTGGAATAAAACGGTTAAAACAACCGTAAAATAATGAGCGATGTAATAATAAGAGCTACGGGAACCAGCGCGCCATTTAGATTCGTGCTGGTCTCCGCAAAAAACACGCTAAACGAAATAGGCAAAAAACACGAAGCTACAGGCAATGCCATGAAATTCATGGCAGAAACCGCAGTAGCTTCTCTTCTTCTCTCAAGCGGACTGAAATTCCCAGGCACAGTCTGCTTGCAAGCAGATGCACAAGCAGACTCCACACCGCAAGGGCTGGTCAGAGCAAAACCCGGAACTGGAAAAGCACCGCAAAAAATGACAGTCATAACGCTCAACGAAAAATCCCAAAGAGTAAAAGAAAGCATTGTAGAAGCGCCATCCACGCAAATGGGCGTAAATTTAACCGCATATTTAATGCAGTCCGAGCAAACAAAAAGCGCAACGGGCATATATTTTGATATTGGATTCCTATTAGAAGCATACCCGGATGCAACAAGCAAAGATTTAGAAATAATGGATGCGGTAATTCGCAATCTGCCGCCCCTGAAAAATTTCAGCAACGTCCACGATTTATTAGATCAACTGCGTGGACCATACGAAGTAGAAATTGTCAAAGAAATAATTCCGCAAGCCTACTGCCCATGCAGTTTGGAGCGAGTTGTTGCAAGTTTAAATTCATTGCACAAAAGCGAAAAAAAAGAAATGCTGGAAAAAGATGAAATATTAGATGTTGTATGCGACTTTTGCAAAACGCATTACGAAGTCTCGCCCCAAAGCGTATTCAAAACAACCAAACAGTGAACTCTGATTTCAGTTGTTATAAAATCCAAAGTCTCGCTCAATTTGCCGTGAAAAAGCAAAACAGGAATCGCTATAATCAAACCCATCTCCGTTGTGATTAAAGCCTCAGAAATGCCGCCGGCCAAAATCCTCGCATCGTTTGTGCCGGCTTGCGTTATAACCTTGAACAAAGTTATCATGCCGGTAACAGTTCCCAAAAGACCGGTTAAAGGAGCAATAGAACCAAGAGCCGCCAAAAAGCCCATTCGCTTCTCAAGCCCTGCTTGTTCGGAAAGCAAGGCCTCCTGCAAAGCCTTTTGCGCCTTTTCTTTTCCTTTTTCTTTATTCTCCACAATCGTTCCCAATATTTTTCCCAAGCAGTTTTTTTGCTTTCTGCATAAAGCTATAGCCTCTGAAATGTCGTTGCCTTCCAGCAACGCTTTTAGCTTGTTTGCAAATGTCTTTGATATATGCCCGTGCCGCCACAATACAAAAGCACGCTCCAAAGCTATGAAAAACGCTGCAATAGCGATTAGCGTTAAAGGATACATCACAATGCCGCCAAGCTTAAACCAGTTTTTAAATTGTTCCAGCTTGGTTTGTTCCACAGTGCTGCTCGCTCCAAGAATGGATTTTGTCTGCAAAACATCTAAGGGAATCCAAGCGGAATCTATTCCTTGCTGAGCGTTGAAAACTGTTCGCCTTATGTTTGCGGAAAGCTCTTTTGAAAATGAGGAGCGCCATTCCGTTCGCACAACGGCTTGAACATCAGTGCTGTGCCCCCAAGCTGCATCTGCGAAAAATACCGTGCCAAGCCGCAAGCGGTAAGAGTTTTTTGCTGTGAGTTCTTGGCTTTGCGTTAACGCAAGACGAGTAAATCTATCGCTGAAAAAAGTTCCAATCGTCGGAGAATTGTTTGCGAAATTCAATAAGCGCTCTTCTTTTTTTGCCGGGAAGTCCAGTGGAATTTCTTCAACGCTTTTATCCGCAGCTTGTTTTATCAGCAAGTAGAAATTTTCCAAACTGCTCTTTGCATCTTCCGCTTTGCCCTTTTGCTCCGTAGCAAGGTTGCGAAGCGAGCCGAGCTCCGTTGCTGTGCGAGAAATATTATCGGAAGTTTTTGAATACAATCCTTCCAAAACCCGAGTTTCGTTTTGATATTCCGCATTGGCCTGATTTTGAATATAACGATTTTGCCAGCGAAGAGCTTCTGCTTTTTCCAATTGATTTGCTTTTTCCAATTTAACCCTTTTTAAAGCTTCAACCTCCGCAGCAAGGTCTGCGAAAGAAATGCTTATAGCAAAAGCTAAAAAAAATATTATAACTTGCATGGGGAAATATTAATATAGAAATTTCTAAATTAAATCCGATGTCATATACTTCAATGTTAGAGTCTCGCATAGAAGCTTGCAAAAATCCGGTGTGCTTTGGATTAGACCCGGTTCTTTCATTGATTCCCGTAGAATCAGGAACTTCAGAAGATAAGATTCGCAAATTTTATTTTGATATTTTGGAAGAGTTTTTAAAACGAAATATCGCTCCAGCAGTGGTTAAACCCAACAGCGCATATTATGAGTGCATTAGCATAGATGCTATGTGGGTTTTGGCAGAAATAATTGCCACTTATCGCAAAGAGGGAATACCTGTAATTCTGGATGCAAAACGCGGAGATATAGGGAAGTCCAGCGAGGCATATTCAAGAGCGGCATTCGATGTTTACGGAGCAGATGCTGTGACCGTAAGCCCTTGGATGGGCAGCGATAGCGTTAAGCCTTTTTTGAGAGAAGAGAATGGAATTTATGTTTTGCTGCGCACTTCAAACAAAGGCGCAGCAGACTTTCAAGACAATGTTTACAAAGACGTTGCGCAAAAAATTCTGGAATGGGATAATGGGGGAGTCGGAGCGGTTGTTGGCGCAACCAATGTGCATGAGTTGAGAGAAATCGCAAATTATATTTCAAGCCAAAAAAAAGAAATTCCATTTTTAATTCCGGGAGTCTCCATTCCAGGCGTGCCAGGCGGCCAAGGCGGAGATGCGAGAGAAGTTATAAGCGCTCTGCGAGAAGGCGGTTTTAAAAAGAACATACATGTGCTCAACAGCTCCAGCGGTCTAAGCTATGCATGGCAAGCAAGCGGAAAGCCGAGCCGCTATGCAAGCGCTTGCGCAGACGCTTTGGAAAGACTGGCAAGCAGTTTGTTCGCCCTTGTTTTTTGTCTGTTGTTTATTTCCTTTTCCCATGCGAAGTCTCCGTTTGCAGGCGAGGTCTTGGACTATTCAATAGGCTGGAATTTTATCACCCCAGGCAAAGCCAGATTGCATGTAAAAGAAACGAAAAATGAAAATGAGCTGGAAATAGTTTCGAGAGCTTGGAACCATAGCTGGTTCAAAGTGCTAACAGTTGACGATACCATAAGCTCCGTAGTCTCGGCAGATAGCTTGCTCCCCAAAGTCTTTCACCAGAGAATTCACGAGGGTTCATATAAAAGGAACGCTCTAACGGTTTATGACTTCAGCGCCAGGAAAGCTTCTATAAAAGATACCGCAGGTAAAGGCTCGGAGCTAAAGCATCAAATAGATACGGTAATCACGCTAAACGGAGGCGAGCGGTGCATACTCTCCGCATTTTACTTGGCCAGGACCTTCAAGCTGGAGCCTGGGGATACGGCTTACTTTGATGCCATAGGCGGCAAAAAACTGTATAAACTCAAAGTCATAGTTCACAAACGGGAGACTATAAACACCGTTTTGGGCAAAAAAACATGTTTGGTTATAGAGCCAGTGATACAGGGTGATGGCTTGTTCAAAGCAAAAGGCAAGCTAACCATCTGGCTAACGGATGACGAGGAGCGTATTCCTGTTCTTATGAAAAGCGCTGTGGCTATTGGCTCTTTTGCAGCTACGCTTACCAGCGTTGCAAGGGAATAATTAATTTTCTATATTCCTCTCAGTTCAATAATATAGGATTTGTATGAGCAAAAGCATTTATGTGGGTAACCTCCCATTCGCATTCGGCAACGAGCAACTGAGCGAGCTATTCGCCGAATTTGGCGAGGTTAAGAACGCCAAAGTTATCATTGACCGCGATTCCAACCGTAGCAAAGGGTTCGGTTTTGTGGAAATGGAAGATGAGGCAACGGAAAAAGCCATCCAGGCTTTAAACGGAAAGAACGTTGGCGGCAGGCCGCTTCGCGTTAACGAGTCGCAACCTCGTGAACAGCGTCCTCAGCGTCAAGGCGGTCATAGATAAAATATTACATCTCTCTTATCGGGGCTATGCCCAGCAACTCAAGAATGCTTTCTAAAACTTGCTGGGTACAGTAAACAAGATGTAAACGAGAATCTTCTTCAGAGCTCCCCAAAACTCTGTTGTTGTGGATGAATCTGTGAGCGGCTTCTGCTAGTTCCAGTGAATACTGGGCGAGCATGTAAGGCTCATTGTTTTCGCACGCTGCATTTATCTTTTCCCCTTTGCGAGACAGCATTTTTATCAAATCGCAAGAGTTTTGGTCTAAGAGCTCTTCGCTTTTAAATGTCAGTTTAACGGCGTCTTTTCCGCTTTTTCTCAAAATGCTGCAAAGGCGCACGTGCGCATTCTGAACATAAGGACCTGTGGCTCCCTCAAAGCTTAGGGCTGCGTCCCAATCGAATTTAACGTCCATCAAGCGGCGGTTCTTCAGGTCATTGAAGGCTATGGCCCCAATGCCTATTTTTGTCGCTATATCTTCTTTGTTTGCAAGTTCAGGATTTTTTTCATCAATCACGTTCAAAATTTTTGCGGAAGCCGCTTCTATCACGTCTCGCAAAAGGCTTGCGGTACCGGTTCTGGTTTTGCCTTTTTCCCATTTTCCTTCTTCGTTTTTATGGAGTATCAATCCAAATGGAATGTGCTCGCAATCCTTGTTCCATTCATAGCCCATTTTGCCAAGCACGGCGAACACCTGTTTAAAGTGCAGGGCTTGCCCGTTGTCCACAACGTAAAAGCATTTGTCAAAATTGAATTCTTTTTTGCGGTAAAGGGCGGCGGCTAAATCTCGCGTTGCATAGAGCGTGCTTCCATCGCTTTTTTTAATTAGGCAAGGCGGCAAATCCAGTTCGTCCAAAAGCACAACATCTCGCTCCTGGCTGTTCACGAGCAAATTCTTTTTTTCCAGTTCTTCAACCACTGCAGGTATTTTGTCTTCAAAAAAAGATTCTCCGGTGTAATGGTCAAAGTCAACGCCCATTATTGTATAAATGCGCACGAGTTCTTTAAGCGTGGCTTCTTTGAATGCTGTCCAGAGTTTGCGGTAAAATTCATCGCCTTTTTCCAGTTTTGCAAAAGCTTCTCGTGCCTGGTTTTCCAGATCAGGTTCTTCTTTGCTTGTTTTTGAAAACGATGCGTAGAGTTTGTTGAGTTCCTTAACGGTTAAGCTTGAAAGCGTTTGTTCGTCTGTGGGCAAGTTTTCCCTTAAGTACATCACAATCAGTTTTCCGAACTGCGTTCCCCAATCTCCGAGATGATTTATTCGCTCAACTTTATAACCGTTTGCTTTGTGAATTTTTGCGAGGCTGTTGCCTATCATGGTGCTGCGCAAATGGTGAAATGCAAGTTCTTTTCCTATGTTTGGGGAGCTGTAGTCTATAACAACAGTTTTATTTTTTGGTTCTGCGAACCCGAATTCCAGGCCTTTTTCTTTTATGCCCCCCAAAACATTTTCCATTATTGTTTTTTTATCTGCGTAGAAATTCCAGTATCCGTTCAGAGCTTGAGTTTTTTCAAAGCCTTGCGGAGCGGCAAAGTTTGCGGCCAATTCTTCTGCAATTGCTTTTGGCGCTTTGCGGAGTTTTTTCG
>WQSA01000138.1 GCA_009788135.1 Candidatus Fibrimonadales bacterium | reverse complement strand
TGGACAGGATAATGCGTGTTATCGGTTTGCCGGGCAAGGCGTTTATTCCAATGCTTATAGGTTTTGGCTGCTCTGTTCCGGCTATTATGGCCACCAGAAATCTGGAAAATAAAAGGGACAGAATTCTGAGCGTGTTCATGGTTCCTTTTATGAGTTGCGGCGCAAGGTTGCCGGTATATATACTGTTTGCGACAGTGTTTTTTCCGCACAATGCGGATATTATGGTTTTTGCTCTTTACTTGACTGGCATTGTGCTTGCCATTGCAACGGGACTTTTGCTGAAAGGTACTGTGTATAAAGGGAGCTTGGCACCATTTATAATGGAGCTTCCGCTCTATCACAGGCCAAGCATTAAAGCGGCGGCATTGAATGCACTGTTTCGCTTAAAGGCATTTATAAAAAAAGTGGGTAAAATTCTTGTTCCGATAATTGCGATTTTAGGGATTCTCAATGCCGTTGGGGCTCTTGAAGTTATAGGCAAAGCTATTGTTCCGGTTTTTTCGCCGATGGGAATAAGCTCGGATAATTGGCAGGCTGCAGTTGCTTTATTTTCGGGTTTGTTCGCAAAGGAAACCATAATAGGCTCAATGAATTCTCTTTATGTTTACAGCGACAGCATGCAAATGTTTGGGCCGATGATAGACGCTTTTAACAACAGTTCTGCGGCGGCTTTTGCCTTTTTGCTTTTTGTGCTTTTATATGTACCTTGCGTTGCCGCTGTTTCTGCTGCTGCGCGCGAGGTTGGTTTTGCGCTTGTTATTTTGCAAGCGCTGTATTCAACAATTCTAGGATGGTGCTTGGCGGTTCTTTTTTACCAGCTCGCTGAGGGCAATTCTTTGCAAAGCATTGTTACAGCGGCTGTGTTGTTGCCGGTTACGATTCTGAGCGTGGTGCTTTATGCGAGGAAATCGGGGAGATTTGCATCATAGCCCTTTTTTCCCAATATCCGTTCTGTAATGAGCGCCTTCAAACTTAATTTCCTTTACGCCTGCATACGCAACGTCAAGCGCTGTTTGCAGCGTATTTCCCTTGCCCACAACGCAAAGAACTCGCCCGCCCGCTGTTTGCAAAGGGTATCCGGCGGTTCCCGCCTGCAAAACTATTGCGCCCTTTTTTTTGGCGGAGCCAATTCCGCTAATCGGTACGGGGCCCCTGTACTTGCCNGGATATCCTTCGCTTGCCATAACAACAACCGCTGCATAACCTTTAGGCTCGCTTTCTGCAATTTCTTTTATTTTTCCNNGCGANGCTTTGTAAAACAATTCCAANAAATCGCCGTTGTAAACTTCCAAAACGGCCTGAGTTTCCGGGTCTCCCAAGCGGCAATTGTATTCCACNACTTTCGGGCCATTCTTTGTGGCCATTATGCCTATAAATAAAACGCCTGTGTATTCTATGCCTTGCAGCGTAGGNTCTACGATTTCTTTTTTTATGCGAGCGAGCATTTCCTTGTTTACNAGCGGGGCAGGGGAGTAAGCGCCCATTCCGCCGGTGTTCGGACCTTTGTCATCATCGAATATTCTTTTGTGATCCTGAGCGGGTGCAAGCAAAATATAATCCTTGCCATCGCATACCGCAAAAATAGAAGCCTCTTCGCCTTCCATAAATTCTTCAATCACAACGGTTTTTCCGGATTCTCCAAATATCGCTTTCTCTCCGAGCATCTCTTCTACAGCGCTTAAAGCTTCTTCGTCGCTCATGCAAACTACTGCGCCCTTGCCGGCAGCCAAACCAGAAGCTTTCACGACTATCGGAGCTGGATGCTCTTTCAAATAATCCTTTGCTTTTTGCAAATCGGTAAAAGTTTCATAAGCAGCGGTGGGAATATTATGCTTTTTCATAAATTCCTTGCTGAACGCTTTGCTTCCTTCAAGCTGAGCGGCAGCTTTTGTTGGGCCAAAAATCTGCATGCCTTGCTTTCTGAACTCATCTACAACGCCTGCAACAAGCGGAATTTCCGGGCCTATAACGGTGAAATCCACATTCTCTTTTTTCGCAAGTTCAGCGATTTCCTTAGGGCTAGAAGCGTTAATCGGAAAGCATTTCCCAAGCGCAAACATTCCGGGATTTCCCGGTGCGCAAATAAGATCTTCGCAAAGCGGAGACTTTTTTATTGCGAGCGCAATGGCGTGTTCTCTTCCGCCGCTACCTATCAAGAGTACTTTCATATATCATCATCATTTTTGGGTTCATCAGGTGAATCGCTTGACGGAGCAGCCAGAGGTACGTTTTCGAAAGTTGCTTTTTCCGCTTCGGATTCCGCTTCAATATCGTCAACGCTCGGAATTGCCACGGCATCTCTCACAAGATCATCATCGTCAAGCCTGATTGCCTTAACGCCTTGAGCAGAACGGCCGGTTTCTCTTACGGAATCCAAATCTATGCGAATCATTTTGCCTTCTTTTGTGCTTATCATCACATCGTAATCAGGCAAAACGGTGTCAACAAAAACTGCATCTCCGGTTTTATCCGTAATTTTCATATTCACAACGCCTTTGCCGCCTCTGTTTACAATGCGGTATTCTTCGGGGTCGGTGCGCTTTGCAAATCCTTTTTCAGAGATTGTAAGAATCAGGGATTCTTTCTTTACATCAACCATTCCTATAACTTCGTCTCCACCTTCCAGACGCATGCCGCGCACTCCTCTGGAATTGCGTCCCATGCTGCGGAACACATCTGGCGGAATGGTAAGAGCCTTTCCTTTTTTCGTGGCAATCATTAAATTGTTTTCCGCTTGCACCAAAAGAACGCTTACCAGAGCGTCTCCTTCTGCAATTGTAATGGCATTGAGGCCGGCTCTGCGAACATTGCTGAACAGGCCGAGCTTCATTTTATTTATTGTGCCAAGCTTTGTGCAGAATACCAAATAGAATCCCTCAACGAATCTGCGAACCGGAACGATTGCGGAAACACGCTCGCCTTCGGAGAGCCCAAGGAAGTTTACTATTGGCACGCCTTTGCCTGTGCGAGAACCTTCGGGAAGTTTATACACCTTTATCCAGTGCATGCGCCCTTTGTTTGTGAAGGCAAGCAAATAACTGTGCGTGCTTGCGGTGAAGACCTTTTCAACATGGTCCTCGTCTTTCAAACCAGAGCCGATAACGCCTCTGCCGCCTCTGCCCTGTATTTTGAATGTATCTATGGGCAGCCTGCGAACATAGCCTTTTTTGGAAAGCATAATAACCTGTTCTTCTTCGGCTATCAAGTCTTCGTCTTCAAAATCTTCATCGGTGTCTTCAATTTTTGTGCGGCGATCGTCGCCGTATTTTTCTGCAATCTCTTCAAGCCTTGTTTTTATGATGGCCATTATGCGTTCTTTTTTTGCCAAAATATCTTCCAAGTCTGCGATTTTCAGCAGAATCTCGTCATATTCGTTTTGGTATTTCTCAATGCTTATTTTTTTGAGGTTTCTCAGCGGAACATCCAGAATTGCCTTGACCTGCAGCTCGGAAAGACCATAGCGAGTTTGCAAAGCCTGTTCCGGAGCATCGTCAAAGCGAATTATGCGAACCACTTCGTCAATATCTTCTTTTCTAACAAAGGCTTTTAAAAAACCTTCTAAAATATGCGCTCTTTCCTTTGCCTTTCTAAGCTCGAATTCCGTGCGGCGGCGAATTACTTCGTGGCGGTGGTCCACATAGCATGAGCACAATTCCTTCAGGTTCAGAATTTTTGGCTGGCGATTCACCAGAGCCAGGTTGTAAAAGCTAAAGCTCTCCTGCAGCCTTGTGTATTTGAACAGATTGTTTTTTACAACTTCAGGAACGGCATCTTTTTTCAAACCTATCACTATGCGCATTCCATCTCGGTCGCTTTCATCGTTTGCTCTGTTTATGCCTTCTATTTTTCCTTCGTTTACCAGATCGCCTATGGTTTCCAGCAAATCTTTTTTATTCACCATGTAAGGAATGGATTTTACAACAAGCTGGGTTCTGTCTTTGGAATCTATTTCCACTTCAATATCGGCGCGAACTCTTACCTTGCCGCGCCCTGTCAGGTATGCATCTCTCATGCCGGCACGGCCGCAAATCACGGCTCCTGTTGGGAAATCCGGGCCTTTAACATAATTCATCAATTCTTCGCATGATACGTCGGGATTGTCTATAACAGCTTTTACAGCTTCGGTAACTTCTCTTAAATTATGCGGAGCCATATTGGTGGCCATGCCCACCGCAATGCCTATTGAACCGTTTACCAAAAGATTTGGGAAGGCTGCGGGCAGTACCGTAGGCTCTTCTGAAGTATCGTCAAAATTCGGAACAAAGTCCACAGTGTCTTTGTCCAGGTCTTCCAGCATGAATTCTGAAAAGTGCGTCATTCTGGCTTCTGTATAGCGCATTGCCGCAGGGGGGTCGCCGTCCATGCTGCCAAAGTTTCCCTGCCCGTCTACGAGCGTGTAGCGGAGCGAAAAGTCTTGAGCCATGCGTACAAGGGTATCGTAAATTGCGCTATCGCCGTGAGGATGGTAATTACCCATAATTTCACCCACGATTTTTGCGCTTTTGCGTGTGGGTTTAGAGGGAGTAAGGCCAAGTTCGTGCATACCGAAAAGCACTCTGCGGTGGACAGGTTTAAGGCCATCGCGGACGTCTGGAAGCGCNCGGGCTACTATAACGCTCATTGAATAGCGCAGATAGCTATCCTGCATCTCATTTTCTATCAAAGCAGGGACTTTCGACCCCGGAATCATTTTATTTGTCGACATATCTTTCCTAAATTCAATGTAATAATATAGAAAATTTTACATTCTATATTAGCGATATATGACCCTGGAATCCTTTTTTAAAGAAAATCCGCTTGTAGCGCTTGGTTTTTCGGGCGGCGTAGATTCTTCTTATTTGCTATACGCAGGGCTGCGCTATGGTGCCAAGGTCAAAGCTTATTTTGTAAAAACGCAGTTTCAGCCGGAATTTGAATTGAGGGATGCGCTCAAACTTGCAGAGCAAATCGGTGCGGAAATAACCGTTATAGAAAAGAATATTTTAGGCAATGAAAAAATCGCTTCAAATCCAGACAATCGTTGCTATTTCTGTAAAAAAGATATATTTGAAACTTTGCGCTCGCAATCTCAAAGCGATGGCATAAAGCTTATCATAGACGGAACCAACGCTTCCGATAGCGCAGACGATCGCCCTGGCATGAAGGCTTTGCATGAGCTTTCCGTTCGCTCGCCGCTCAGAGAATGCGGCATAGATAAAAGCGAAGTTCGCAGACTATCTCAAGAAGCCGGTCTGTTCACATGGAATAAACCGGCCTACGCTTGCCTTGCCACGCGCATATTGAACAATCGCTATATCACAAAAGAATTATTGCAGAAAGTGGAAAAAGTAGAAGGGGCCTTGTTTACAGCAGGATTTTCGGATTTTCGCGCAAGGGTATTGGACGAAAAAACAATGAGATTGGAGTTTTATGAATAAACAGGAAACTTTGGAAGTTTTAAAAAACATTCAGGCAGGAACGGTTTCTCCGGAAGACGCTCTGTTAAAATTATACGCAGAGCCTTTCAAAGATTTAGGCTATGCAAAAGTCGATCATCACCGGGAGCTAAGGCAAGGAATTCCCGAGGTTATTTACGGAGCGAACAAAACTTCGGAGCAAATAGCCGGCATCGTAGGCGCAATGCAGGAAAAAGGCCAGCGCTTAATCCTGATAACCAGACTGCCACCCGAAGTTGCAAAAAAACTCCCGGTAAAATACCATGAGATTGCACAGATTGGCATGATAGGAGAAATGCCAAAACCAAGCGGCATAGGAAAAATTGTGATAGCAACCGGAGGCACAAGCGATATGCCGGTAGCAGAAGAAGCTGCGCTAACAGCCGAGGCTTTGGGCAACGAGGTAGTTCGCTTATACGATGTTGGCGTAGCAGGATTTCACAGGCTTCTTTCAAATTTAGAAGTGATAATGAATGCGCAGGCGATAGTTTCAATAGCGGGAATGGAAGGCGCATTGACAAGCGTTATAGGCGGTCTGGCAGATTGCCCGGTTATAGGAGTTCCCACCAGCGTAGGCTATGGAGCCTCATTCGGAGGCATAGCGGCGTTGCTCTCAATGCTTAATTCATGCGCAAGCGGAGTAAGCGTAGTGAACATAGACAACGGATTCGGAGCCGCATATTTAGCGAGCATAATAAACCATCAGAGGCAAAAATGAAAACCTTGTACCTTGAATGCAATATGGGAGCTGCAGGCGATATGTTAATGGCAGCATTATTGGAATTGCACGACAACCCAACCGATTTTTTAAATCGTTTAAATAGCATCGGCATACCCGATGTAAAAATAGTCGCAGAGCCATCAAACAAATGCGGAATATCCGGCACGCATATAAA
>WQSA01000137.1 GCA_009788135.1 Candidatus Fibrimonadales bacterium | reverse complement strand
TGCGGCAATAACCGCAAACTGGGCGCTTGCTCTCAACATAAACAAACCAAAACTAATCATAGCTATAGTACTGGATTTAAGCTTGCTCTTCGTTTTCAAATCAGAAGATTTCTGCTTCTATTTAAGTTCCCTGAAATTGTATCTTTTCTTTGGAATATTGTTCTGTTTTTCTGTTGTCAATTGGGCAAAGACAAAATATTCTCAATTCTCAATTATTAAGCTCTGTAGGACACTCCATTCTATTTATTTTATGTTTTATGAGCGTAGTGAAAGGCGGTTACAATCCGTTTATTTACTTTAATTTTTAGGAGAATAAAATGGTTATTCGTTTTGCAACTCAATTGGATGCCGATAAAATTATGAAAGCAATCAATGATCATTGGGATTCTTGCCATATACTGGCGCATAATAAGGATTTTTTTCTTTATTATTTCAATGGAGATGATAAACACATAAACATGGTAATTGGAGAAGAGCAAGAAACGGGAGAGATAGCAGGCTTTCTGGGTTATAAAAAATACAATTCGGCAGATTGTTCTGATATAGCTATAATTCTTTGGAAAATTGTTGATGGCAAAGCTAGTAGTCTTGGGATTAATTTATTGTTTTTTCTATTTCAAAACATTAAATATGCATTAAGTTCTGGCATAGGCGTAAATCCAAAAACGGCATTGCCTATTTATAAGAGTCTGAAATATCAAGTTGGGTTGCTTGAGCATTACTATCGCATTTCAGACAGAGATGAATACAAAATTGCTAAGATAGCGGACAAGCGTATATTGCCTCTGCCAGCTACTGATTCTGGTTGGGATATTCTGCATATTCCCGACTTTGAAATGTTCAGTGAAAAAATAGATGATTCTTTGCTAAAAGAGCGGTATCCGCATAAGGATAAGTGTTATTTTAACAACTATTTTTTTGCCCACCCTGTTTTTTCATATAAGATATATGGTATTACAGAGAAATCTGCAGATGCGATGCCTGCGCTTTTTGTTTGCCGTGAGGTAGAAAAATTTGGAGCAAAAATATTGAGAATTGTGGATTATATAGGAGAAGAGATTTATTTTTCGTATTTGTCGTTGTCATTGCAAAAATTAATGTATGATAATGATTATGAATATATAGATTGTTATTGTATCGGAATGTCTGAAAAGGCAATGAATGGTGCTGGATTCATTCTGCGTAAAGAAGATGATCCCAATATCATTCCCAATCATTTTGAGCCATTTGTGTGCAAAAACATAGATATCTATTATTCTACGAATAAGATCGACAAATTTCGTGCGTTTAGAGCCGATGGAGATCAGGATAAACCTAGGCTTTATGATAGAAACTTAACCCAAGCAAAGGAGAAAAGCAATGGATAGCATCCAAGAAAAATTATTTGAAATAATAGCAAAATCGCTTAATATTTCATCAAGCCAGGTTAATGAAGAACTACGTATAGGTTCTATTCCCGAATGGGATTCTTTAGCTCATTTGAACCTTATTTCGGAAATAGAATCTGCATTTGCAACGCAGCTTGACGTTGGCAAGCTTTTGTATGCGGAAAAAGTTGGCGATTTGTTGAATATTGTTAAAAAGGGGTAAGGTGCATGCATCAGTTGGTTTATAAACGAATTCTGGAGAATGCGGCAAAAACTCCGAACCGAACAGCCCTTGTCCGTCCAGGAGAAGAAGAACTCTCATATGGCCAGCTTATGCAGCATATAGCAGGGGCAAAAAAACATCTGTTCAAGGTGGGTGTCCGTTCCAGCGATTATATTGTGCTGGCTGCTTCCAGAAGTTTTAGCTTCGTTTATGGCTACTTGGCCGTTCACGCTTTGGGAGCAGTTGCCGTGCCGCTGGATCCGCAAACACCAGCAGAGCGGCTTAAGTATATCAGAGGTGTTCTTTCCCCCAAAGCAGGTTTTTGGGTATCGGGAGAGCATGGGCTGGCTGATATTGCAATTTTCGATGGTCTTGAAGATGATGATTTAGGTGAAGACATCCCTGTTGATGCCAATGCGGTCGCTGATGCCATGTTCACTTCTGGCACTACTGCCCAGCCAAAGGGAGTACTTCTTACGCACGGCAATCTGGCTTGCGCTGTCAACAATATAAATATGTTTATCGGTAATGGTCCTGATGATGTTGAAATTAACCCAATGCCGCTCAGCCATTCATTTGGGCTTGCTCGCTTGCGTTGCACATTATATGAGGGAGCTACTCAGATCATAATAGATGGAGTTATGCGGCCTAAAGAAATATTCAAAGCCATGGATGAATATAAAGCTACCGGCGTTGGCATGGTTGCACCTGCTTGGATGGTTCTAAAGCGTCTTTCAGGAGATTTTATAAGCCGTTACTGCGAGCAACTTCGTTACTTTGAACTTGGTTCAGCCCCGATGACAGCCGAAGACAAAGCGCATTTGGCGGCTTTGCTGCCTAAGACTAGAATATGCATGCACTATGGCCTAACAGAGGCTTCCAGGGCTGCTTTTCAGGAATTTCATGAGCCTCAGGAATTTTTGTCAACCGTTGGTCGTCCATCGCCGCTGGTGGAAATAAAAATTTATAATGAATCTGGAGAATCTTTGCCAGACGGCGAAACAGGGGAGATATGCATTAAAGGCGGTATGGTTGCCAAAGGCTATTTGAATGTGGACAACGAGACTGTTTTTTATGGTGATTATTTCCGTACGGGCGATCTTGGATATAAGCGTTCTGATGGTTATATTGTTTTAACTGGCCGTCTCAAGGAAATGATCAATGTTGGCGGTAAGAAAGTCAGCCCTGTTGAGGTTGATCAGGCTTTGGCCGTTTTGCCAGGCGTTGCAGAGGCGGCTTGCGTTGGCGTTCCAGATCCTATGCTGAGCGAAGTTGTAGCGGCTTTCATTGTTGCTGGTGATGGCGAACGATACACTCTTGAAAAAGTGCGCGAGCTTTTGGCAGGAGTTCTTGAAAGCCATCAGATTCCGCAGTATTTGATTTATATTGATGAAGTGCCAAAAACGGCTTCTGGCAAGGTACAGCGTTTGCAGTTGAAAGACCGTTGGAGCCAAATGCATGGGGGAGCAAAATGAAAAATATTTTTCCAATTTTTTCGCTTGCAATAATTTTCTTTTTCTGCTGTTTTATTTTGCTTCGCTTTTCTGTGAAGAATTTTTTAATAGACAATGGCGTAGAAAATAAATTCACAGATAAAAATAACGGCAAGCGATGCCGACAAGTGCATTGAAATACTCAGCTAATTTCCGAAGTTTTATCTTACACAACCCGCCAATAGCCATTTTTATGGCAACAAAATCAGCTTGTATTCACTGTTTTGTATATTCAACGGGTAATGGTCTTTAGCTCTTCCATATTTCTGTTGCTGTTCCTGCCGATGGTCATTGCCATATACTACAATCCTGTGGTAAAAGCTCGGGCATTCAGGAATGTGTTTCTGCTTCTGGCGAGCCTCCTTTTTTACGCCTGGGGCGAACCTGTATATGTGTTCATAATGCTTGCGACCATTGCCGTGAACTGGGCGCTTGCTTTGAAAATAAACAAAACAAAGCTCATAATGGCGATAATTTTGGATATAGGCTTGCTGTTCGTGTACAAATACGCAAATTTTGCTGCCGCCAATCTAGGTTTCCCTGTCCCAGGGATTGCGCTCCCCATAGGCATATCATTCTTCACGTTCCAGATGATTTCTTATATGGTTGATGTTTACAGGGGCAAAGCCCGAGCTCAGAAAAACTTCCTGAGTTGCGCCCTGTACATCAGCCTTTTCCCGCAATTGATAGCCGGGCCCATAATTCGCTATGCAGACATAGAAGAGCAATTGAACAACCGCAAGGAAAACTGGGACGACTTTTGCGAGGGATTGAAGCGTTTCGTGGTTGGCCTTGGGAAAAAACTTTTGATTGCGAACAACTGCGCTTTGGCAGCAGACGCAGCTTTCGATCACATTAAACAAGGTGGTGAAATAGGAGCGGCCTTTGCATGGCTTGGAGTGATAGCCTATACTTTACAGATATTCTTTGATTTCAGCGGCTATTCAGATATGGCCATCGGGCTTGGACGGATGTTCGGCTTCAAGTTTCTGGAAAATTTCAACTACCCTTATATTTCCGCAAGCATAACCGAATTCTGGAGACGATGGCACATATCTTTGGGTTCCTGGTTCAGGGATTATGTTTACATTCCTTTGGGTGGGAGCCGCGTCAATACAAAATCCCGATTATTTATGAATCTGCTGATAGTCTGGTTGCTCACTGGCATTTGGCATGGTGCAAACTGGACTTTCATCGCTTGGGGTTTGGGCTATTTCGTGTTTCTGGCTTCGGAAAAATTCTTCCTTCCGATTTCAAAATGTCCAAAGCCTTTGGCTCATGTTTACACAATGCTGATAGTCATTTGTTTATTTGTCATTTTCAGGGCAAATTCTTTGGGCGATGCTGCAAATTATTATGCGGTTATGTTCGGATTTGGCAATTCGCCATTCATAACTGAGGATTTTTGGTTCTATTTGGGGTCTTTGAAACTCTACTTTTTCTTTGGGATATTGTTCTGCTTTCCTGTAGTTAAAAGAATTGAGGTGCTGTTTCCTTCGCTCTCATTTGCGGTATGCATCATTCTATTTACGTTATGTTTTGCGAGTATTGTGAAAGGCGGTTACAATCCCTTTATTTATTTCAATTTTTAGGGGAATGATATGAAAACCATTTTCTCGATTTATACACTCGCAGTCATATTCTTTTTCTGTGGTTTTATTTTGCTTAGATTTTCGGTGAAGAATTTCTTATTAGACAGAGGCGTGGAGAATAAATTCACGGATATTATTATATTTGACAAGGAGAATTTTGGGGAAGAAAATGAACAAGATGCAATTTTTATCAATGCAGTCAAAAAAAAATTGCAAATAACTGCAGGAGAACAAATTTTTCAAACAAAATCTTTATATGATGATGATAGTAAGATAGAAAACCGATTAGAAAAATTTTATGCAAAGATTAAAGGAAAAATCGAAAGTTATACGAAAAACCTGTTTCCATTTCGTAAACTTATTGTACAAGTAGCTTTTTTTGTTGATTTTTATTTTGGCAATAAGATTTTACCGAATAATGTTATAGATTTGGGTGACGGTTATTTGACGGAACCTACTACAAAAGGTCATTTAACAAACATAGATGCTTTCGTACAAAAAATGAGTCATTTAAAGCATATTTTAGATTCTATTGGCATACCTTTAATATATGCCCAATATCCATATGTAATATGCAGTGAAGACAATATTTCAAAAACTGGCAAAGACCAAAATATGCAGGCGAAAGATGAACTTGTGAAAAAATTAAAAAATATAGATATTATCGTTATTGACTTGCATAAAGAAATTCATCAAAGAGCAAATGACTACAGCAAGGAATTTCATCATTCTCTTTTTTACAAAACGGATCATCATTGGACAGCAAAAACTGCAATTTTGGCTGGACAAATAATCAGTGAAAAATTGAACTATTTTTTTGATTTTGGCTTGAAAACAGAACTTTTGGATACAGCTAATTTTACCGAAATATTTGCCAAAAAATGGCTTGGTTCAATGGGTGGAAAGGTTATTCCGCTTTATCCAAAAGAGGATTTTTACATATACACCCCAAAATATGCAACAGATATAAATTGGTTGCTTTTATATTGGTTGTGGGGTTATGATAATAAGTTATTTGAAAGTAATGGAAATTTTGATAGCATTTATAATTTTTTGCCAGAACCTATTGATAACTTGGAGGTACATGCTTTAGCATACCCAAGGTTCAGTTTTTCAAGAAATGGCAACTTGCCCGATGGTAAAAAAATTCTGATAATTGGGGATAGTTTTAATAATTCTTTGAGCAAGTTTTTGGCTTTGATATTTAAAGAGGTCAATTTTATTTACCGTCGCTCAAGCCTGCTAGATGATTATCTAGTGAATAAGCCAGATGTTGTAATTATAGGCTTTGATAGAGCTGCTATTATGGAACCGCTGAACACCTTGTTGTTTTGAGAAAAAAATTCTACCATCTTCCTTATGCCCAGCTTCACAATGAAGTCGATTTGGGTAATTTAAAGAGGTTAATTTTATTTTTCGTAGCTCAAGTTTGCGGGACGATTATCTAGCAGATAAACCAGATGTTGTAGTTGTAGGCTTTAATAATACGGCTATTGTAGAGCAACTGAGTAATTTGCTGTTCTAATAGCGCAAGTTACCTTAATTGTTTTGTATATTCAACATGCAATGGTCTTTAGCTCCTCTGTTTTCCTTCTGCTATTTTTACCAATAGTCATAGCGATATACTACAACCCTGTGGTAAAGGCTAGGGCATTCAGAAATGCGTTTTTGCTCTTTGC
>WQSA01000136.1 GCA_009788135.1 Candidatus Fibrimonadales bacterium | reverse complement strand
ATTATTGGGATTTATTTAAAAAAGAAGATGTTAATTTTTGGAAGTTGGATATATTTTTGGATGAAGATGGTTACTATGCAAAGCATTATGAAGTAAAATATCCATTCTAGTCCCAAGAACTCCTCTGTTGTCATTTTAAAATCAGGAGCAAACTCGACTTTTGCCTTGCCGTCTTCTTGCCCAGTGCTTATGAAACGCAATCATAGCGGGCGAAATTGCGTTTTTGAAATGAAATTTTGAAACTATGGCGTTCAAATTTCTACATTCCCACAATGCTCCAAATTGCAAATCGTCAATTCAATTCTCGCCTTTTTCTTGGCAGCGGCAAGTTCGCATCGCCTGGCGAAATGGCGCTTGCCTTGCAAGAATCTCAGAGCGAAATGATAACCGTTGCTCTAAAGCGAATTGGCAAAAATCAGGATTCTATTTTAGATGCGCTCAAAGATTTCAAAGGGCAAATTCTGCCCAATACTTCAGGAGCCCGCACCGCTAAAGAAGCCGTGTTCGCAGCGCAAATGGCTCGCGAAGCTCTTAGCACTAACTGGGTTAAGCTGGAAATTCATCCGGACCAAAAATACCTGCTTCCAGACCCGATTGAAACTCTGAATGCCGCTGCCGAGCTTGCAAAAGACGGCTTTGTGGTTTTGCCATACATTCCGGCAGATCCAGTGCTTTGCAAGCGGCTGGAAGATTGCGGAGTGCAGGCTGTTATGCCGCTCGGCGCGCCAATCGGCAGCAACAAAGGTTTGCAAACAGAAGCGATGCTCAAAATAATAATCGCTCAAAGCAAAGTTCCCGTTGTGATTGATGCCGGCATAGGCGCTCCGTCGCACGCTTGCCTTGCAATGGAAATGGGTGCAAGTGCAGTTCTGGTGAATACGGCGATAGCCGTGGCTTCTAATCCTGCGATAATGGCAAAGTGCTTTAAGCTCGCTGTGGAAAGCGGAAGACTCGCTTATGAATCGGGCTTGGCAGAGCAAAGCGACGAAGCTGTTGCTAGCAGCCCGCTAACTGCGTGGATTATGCAGTAAATCCCATTCGTCAACGAACTTTTGAAACTCGTCAAACTCACGAAATAATTTGAGCCCGTAATTTTTCCATTCCTTTTGGCCTTCCGTCAACTTGCCCTTTGCGCTTTTAAGCTCAATAAGCTGATATGTGCCGTCAAGTCCGAACAGAATCAGGTCTGGCACGCCTTTCAACGCCTTGCTCGCTTCCATAGCAACATGAACAGGTATCCCAAACTTCTTATTCCAAATAAAGCGTTGCGCTCCCTTTGGCAAATGGATGTATTTTATCTTTTTGAGAGACAGATATTGCTCGCATATATTCTGCAGCCAATCTTCATTCATTTACAAAAACCATTGCTTCTTGTATAGCGTCATAGCTAGCGGCTAAAATATCGTCTAATTTCCGCGAAGTCATCAACAACGAATCCCAAACTTTGTCTTCCAACACGGGAATAGAATGGTCGCAAGCGTGCCCGGACTGCATGCCTCTCGCCAAAATATCGGCAAACTTGACAATTGCAACCAGCTCGGATTGTTTGCCAGACACTTCAATGCTTTTATGATGATTTGTTAGCACATCGGCAAATTCATTGGGCAACCTCCATTTTTCATTTACCAAGGCCGCTATTTCTGTGTGGTCAACTCCCAGCAACTCCCGCTCTGCCTCCAGAAACAGGCATTTTTTGTTAATGGCATGATTTACGCATTTTGCAAAATCTTCAACATCGCAAATAGCGAGTATCAACTTGCCTATATCATGCAAAAGACCTGCTACAAAAGCTTCTTCTTGCTTTTGCGGGCAAACTTCCCTTGCCGTTAATCTTGCTATGGCCCCAACTGATGCCGAATGCTTCCAAAAAGCGGCGAGATTAAAACCTTTTATGGGAGTTGCAGGGCTTAAAGCTGATAAAACGCTGGTGGTTATAACAATGTTTTTTGTTGAGCTGAAACCCAAAACTGCAATGGCATGGGAAACCGTGCTCACTCTGCCGGCTAAACCGTAGAATGCGCTGTTGGCTATTTTTAAAATTTTGGAAGCTATAACCTGGTCATTGGATACGATGTTACCAACATCCACTGCCGAAGTTCTAGGATCGGATAGCATTTTGCTTACGGTAAAAAACACGCTTGGGAGCGTTGGCAGCTCGCCCATATTCTTAATCAAATGTTCTAATTTCTTTTTATCTGCCATATTAATTCCTGAGTCTAGCCAGAGCTTCATAAATAATATGCATTGACTTATTTACAATTTTCCCTTTGAACAGTTCTTCCAATGGTATTTTTTCAATTTCTGCAAACTGTACTGTTGATGTGGTTTCTTCCCCCGGTTCTGGTTCCCCTTCAACGCAAACCGTGGAAATTCCCCGCTGAGCAAGCCTAGCAGCAAAAGACACTGTCAAGGCGGTCCCTTTCTCAAGAAGAAGACCTCCGTGCAAGTTTTTCAATGGCTCTGCCAAAACCATTCCATCCTTTACAATCCTAATGCTTATTTTTCGCATGATTCAATTATTAATATAGAAAACTCATTTTTCTCTAAAATCGAATATCAAAGGAAGGTTCTCAGCGGTGTAGCTGGGCGGAAGCGGTGGTGGTTTTGTTATCTCAACAGCTCTGGTTGCAAGTCTGTCCCATATTCTATTTCCTGAAGATAAACGCAGAATAACTTCGCTTATTTCGCCATTTCTGGCAATTTGAAATTGCACGGAAGATTTTGTTCCTTTGGCAATTTCGGTTCCTGATGGCGGATTGAAATTTTGGTACAAAAGTTTTACAAGCGTGTTTAAATATGCTTGCAGTTGAGGATCCATAATAATATTGCCTACAGTTCTGATAGTTGGCATATCCATATCTGTGCTTTTGCTCTTTATATCGGATGGCAAATCCATTGGCATATCCATTGTTGGCGTTGGTTCTGCAGGTTTTGAAATTGGCTCCGCTGGTGCAGGCGTTGGCGCTGCAGGTTTTGGCGCAGGTTCAGGCTTGGGGATAGGCTTTGCTTCTGGCTTGGGGACAGGTGCAGGCGCAGGTTCTGGCACTGGCGCAGGCGTTGGCTCTGCTACAGGTTGCGGTCTAGTCGGTGCTGGCGGTGGTGGTGGAGGCGCAGCCACGTTTATCATTTCAAAAAACGGTATTGGCGGAGGATTTTCTTTTACAGGTTTTAGCAGTACAATTGTAACTAAAGCGGCGAAAATAAGAATATGAAATATAAGCGATGCGGCTATTATCGAAAGGAGATCGTTTTTTTCTTCGTAAAAGTTCGGATGCATTTTCTAAAAGTTCCCGCTTAACGCTATGCGATGTTCGCTGCCCATGCCTTCAATCAACATACTATAACTGTAATCAATAATCAAATTGCCAAGTTTGTAGCCCGCTCCAGCAGAAAACAGACGATGAAAACCAGCCATTGGCGCTTTTTCGTTGCTATCGAAAACTGAGCGAGCATAACGAGCGACGTCTATAAGCTCTCGCTGAATGCCGGCTCTTATAAGCACGGGATCTGCAAAGCGATATTCCAAACCGAGCTTTCCCAGAGCGGGCGAGTAGCGAGGAGCGGAGCATTCAAAGAGCCAGGTCATATTCTGGTTTGGACGCCAAAATGCGCTTGCAGCAAGTTCTGAGGCGAGCGCAAAACCATTCACTCCGCCTTTTGCATAAGGGCGAAACTGACTGCCAAGGTATCTTCCCATAAATGCAAATCCATAGCGTGCAGAACCGGGATTCCACAAAAAACCCCAATCAATTGCAAGCCCCATTCCAATCTGCGAATCCGGTGTTTCTGCCAGTCTCTCCCATAAATATCTGCCCGTTATTCCAAACTTGAATCTATTCAATGGGAAGGCCGCTGTTATAGCATAGTATTGCGCTATGGGACGGCTAATCATATTTTCTTCTTCGCCAAATTCATCGTAGTGCTGAACATCTCCGTTGTCCACAATTCCATAAGTATGCTGCATTCTTCCGCTCAAAAACGAATGCGAAAAGACTGCTATCCCTTGATTGTTTGCCAAGTCTCCGCTTTGCCAGGAAAGCCCGGCCCCATAACCTTCGCCCTGCAACAGAGCTGGGTTCATCAAAGCGGCGCCAAAGTCTTGCGAAGGAAGCGCAGAGCCTGCACCCTCAAATGAAACGGTACGTGGGCTATGCAAAAGCGTAGCCCATCCAAAAACAGCCAAGCCTTCATTTTCTTTGCCAAAATAAGCATGAGATAAAGCAAAGAATAAAAGCAAGTATAGCGGTATAGTGCGCATCAAGTGGTTGTAATTTAGAAAATGTTTAATGGGGGGTTGACAAAGTTTTGTTTTTTTTCTATATTTATATATATCAACCTTTTATAGCGGGGTGGAGCAGTTGGCAGCTCGTCGGGCTCATAACCCGAAGGTCGTAGGTTCAAGTCCTACCCCCGCAACTTTCCCCTTCAAAGTGGCTACGAATTGGCTACCCTTGACGATCACACCGCATTCTCAATAAAAAACTGCTGACTAGACTGCCCATGCTTATTCTTTCTTATATACTTTCCTTCCGCAGTCAAATAACTCGCTTTCTCATTGTCCGCAAGAATCACATCAAGAATATTGCTCAGCCTGTTGCGAATTTTCTCATCAATTATAGGCGTAGCTATTTCCACGCGCTTTTCCGTATTGCGAGTCATCAGGTCTGCGCTGGAAATGTAAATCTCAGGATTCTCTGCGCCAAAGCTGTAAATGCGGCTATGCTCCAAAAAACGGCCTATTATGCTCTTAACCGTTATGTTCTCGGTTTTGTCTTTAATGCCAGGCAACAAACAGCAAACTCCCCTGACTATCAACTGAATCTTCACGCCCGCAGTGGAAGCACGGATAAATTCCGTTATAAAATCCAAATCAGTTAAGCTGTTCATTTTGCACACTATTTTCGCAGCCGCTCCGGCTTTAGCCAAAGCGGTTTGCTCCTTTATTTTTTGCAAAAGTCCCTCTTTAAGAGTAGAAGGAGAAACGAGAAGCTTGGAATGGTTGAAGTTCACATCGCCCATCGAAAGATTGCGAAAGAAATCCGCAGCATCCGAACCTATTTCGTAATTCGCTGTNATCAAATTCAAATCGGTATATTGCCTGGAAGTNCTCTCGTTGTAATTTCCAGTGCCAAGATGAGTTATNTAAGAAATTTGCTCGCCGTCTTGCAACACTATCAACATTATTTTTGAATGAACCTTGTAATTGCCAACTCCGTAAACCACTGTGCAACCGGCATCTTTGAGTATTCCTGCAAAATGCAAATTATTTTCTTCGTCAAAACGTGCGGCAAGCTCTATAACCGCTGTGACATCTTTTCCGTTTCGGCTGGCACGGCGCAACGCTTCCACAATTCTGGACTGCTTGTCCAATCGGTAAATTGTAATTTTTATTCCAGCAACACGAGGGTCAACGCTCGCATTGTCCATCAAGTCCAAAAATGTGTCCATGCAGTCAAAGGGNTAAAATAAAAGATGGTCGTGGGCAAGCACNCTGCTTATTATGGATTTGGATTTTGCAAGCGGAGCGTATCTGCAACGGAACGGCGGATATTTTAGTTCTATNGCTTTATCTTGCGGCAAAAATTTATCTATTGAGAATACAAATTTGTAATCAAAAAAATGCTGAATGGTAAAACATTGATCAGAATTGATGTTAAGATTTTTGCACAAAAAATCTCTGATGGCTTTGTTCGCATTGCTGAGNTCCANTCTAACGGAAGGAAGATTTGTGCGAGAATCNACCTTGCCTTTCAAAAGCTTGGAAAAATCATATTCGGATTCATAATCNACGGAATAGACTTCCGTATCAACATCNGCATTGCGGGTTAATCTTGCCAGAGCCTTGTTCAGCACTTTGTATTTAGAGAAAACCTTCTCTGCAAAATAATAAGCCAAGTCTTCGGAGGTTATAAGCCTAACTCCAGAATCAGTTTTATCTGCTATTAATCTATCGCACTTGCTTGGCACGGGCAATATGCCAAAGAAATTTTTTCCATTGTATTCCAAATGGAGAATAACGCACATTCTCAAATTGCTGAGATGTATAAGAGGATGCTTGCTATCTAAAACTATTGGGTTCATCAAAGGCAGCATCGTTTTTTGAAAATATTCCTCAAATCTTTTGCCAGCCTTTTTCTTTTTCAATCTCATATTCTCAATTGTGATTCCCTCTTTTTTCAATTCCGCAAAAATATTTTTAGCGGTTTTCGCTCTTAATTCGTATAGCTTTTTAGTGTATTTGTAAATGCCTTCAATTTGTTCTTTAGGGGTGAGCCCGGTTTTGCTTTCCTTAGCCTGTGGATTGATGAGCAATTCGTTGAACAGGCTGCCTACTCTAACCATAAAAAATTCATCAAGATTGCTTGTGAATATGGAGAGAAATTTGCATTTTTCCAAAAGAGGATT
>WQSA01000135.1 GCA_009788135.1 Candidatus Fibrimonadales bacterium | reverse complement strand
CATCGCGGATTCCCTCGCCTATAAATGCCGCTAGCATTAGCGTTGCGAAAAGCGCTATTATTGTGAAAACCGCTATCCACGGCGCATAAAGATTGGTCAAACCCTGCGAAAGCAAGTCTCCCCATGAAGGCGTTGGAGGCTGCAAACCGAAACCCAAAAAATCAAGAGAAGTTAAACCCGCAATNCCGCCAATCAACGANAATGGAAAAAGCGTAATAACAGGAGTCAAAGCGTTGGGCAAAATCTCCTTGAAAAAAATTCTCTTGTGGCTAAGGCCCAAAACTGTGGCCGCTTTCACAAACTGCATATTCTTAATCTTGTAAAACTCCGCTCTCATATAATAGCTAAGACCAATCCAGCTGAACGCCGCCATAATCATTGCCAAAAGCCAAAAACCCTGACCATAAATGCTGCCTAGCAAAATTACCACATATAAAAAAGGAAGCGCTGCCCAAATTTCAATTAAACGCTGAAAAACAATATCCAGCTTTCCGCCAAAATACCCCTGAACCCCGCCGATTACAATGCCCAAAAAAGTTCCGAATAAAGACAGCAAAATNCTAAANCTCATGCAAATNCTAAACCCGTGAATCAACCTGGACAAAACATCNCNCCCATGAGCATCCGTGCCAAGCCAATGCTCTGCAGACGGCGGATACGGAGGCGCACCGCTCTTTGTCAANTCAGACTTCACAGGGCTCCAGGGAATAGGCGGAAATATTGCAAAAACATCCTCTGCGCCTTTAACCAACTCCTTGTAGTCCGGCTCGGTTGCATAGCTGCCGTAAAACTCGCTCTGCGGATAATGGAAAAGCGCTGGGTAGTAAAACTTGCCGTTATATTTCAAAAACAAGGGTTTGTCATTTACCAGCCAGGGACTCGTGAGTGAAAGCAAGAAAACGCAGGTCAAAATCACAAAAGAAAACCAGGCAGGCTTATTTTGCCTGAACTTTGCAAGCCGCTGTTTGGTAAGTTCGGTCACGAGAAATTTAAATTAGAAAACGACATTTTCTATATTTCTTTAAAATAACGCTAACAGAGGATTTATGTCCATTTTCCCGCAAGGAGCTGAGATACTCCAAGTTTTGGAAAAAGAGTCCAAATTACCAGGCCCAGCCGCCAACTTGAGCTTGCTGAGGCAGTTTTTAAAAGAAGCCACGGCCGAGCAAATCGATTTATGCCTGAGCGTGCTGGACAAAAAGCCAGACCCTAATTCTCCAGATACATTCGTTGCAATGTGCGGAGTAGCCGCTTCTGCAAACCCTGATGTCTTTAAAAAGGCCGCCAACAGCGACAACTGGCGAATAAGGGAGTCTGCAGTTATAGGTTTTCAAAACCTTGGGTTAAAAGATTTGGACAAGCTATACTCCACATTTGATTCGTGGGAAAATGCGAATTTGCTGGAAAAAAGGTGCATAGCGGCAACGCTTTGCGAACCTGCTCTTATCAAAACCGAAGAAATGGCAGAGAAAATCCTAAAAGTTCTGAACGAGTATATGGAAATCATAGAACTGGAAAAGAATGTGAAAAGCGAGGAATGCAGGGTATTTAAAAAAGCCATGGGTTACTGCATAAGCGTAGCCGTTGCTGCAAGCCCTGAAAAAGGAAAGGAATTTTTTGAAGAGTGGATGCGATCCCCTAGCTCTGAAATTCGCTGGGTGTTGAGCGAAAATTTAAAGCATGACCGCCTTCGCAAAATGGACTCTGAATGGGTGGATGCTCAAATTGAGGCCCTTAGCGATGTTGAATAATTGCGCCTGTAGCTCAGCTGGATAGAGTGGTGGCCTCCGAAGCCGCAGGTCGCGCGTTCGAATCGCGCCAGACGCATTAAATGAATCAATCAGCAGCAGTAAAAGTCGCGTTAGACATAGACGAGTACATCGGGAAGCGAGAGTTTCTTGACGCACGTATCCATTTTAAAATTGGCACCGAGAAAGGTTCTGTTATTTTAAATGAACCCAAGAACGGAGGCGCAACCTACACAATGGAGGCAGATTTAGTTGACATATCCAAAATTAGACGCATTTTGTTGCAAATAGGATGGCGCCAAGCCTATTACGAATGTTCCGATATGGACCCGATTTGGAAAGGGTTTTAAATAATCAGCATTCCGTCTCCGTAGCTGAAAAGTTTCATGGAGTTTTCAACTGCGAATTTGTATGCGCTCAAAGCGTTTTCCCTGCCGTAAAATGCGGACACAAGCAGAATTAAGGAAGATTTTGGCCAATGGAAGTTTGTGAGCAAGGCATCGGTCGCTTTGAATTTAAATCCAGGGTAAATGAAAATATCCGTTGAGCCTTTTGCCGCTTTTACAGAACCATCTTCGTTTGCAACGCTTTCCAAAACTCTTGCGCTTGTTGTGCCAATGCAGATTACCCTATCGCTTTCGTTTATAGCGTTTGCGGCAAGTTCCGTTATTTCGTATTCTTCGCTGTGCATATTGTGTTTGCGAAAATCTTCTGTTTCTTTTATGTTTTCAAAAGTTCCCGGGCCAACGTGAAGAGTCACTTCTGCAAAGCGCACTCCTCTGTTCCTCAATTCGCTGACCATTTCTTCGCTAAAGTGCAAGCTCGCCGTTGGCGCAGCTACCGCTCCCGCTCGCTTTGCAAAAACGGTCTGATAATCGCTTTTGTCGCTCGCATTATCACTTCTCTTTATGTAAGGCGGGAGAGGAACGTGCCCATTTTTTGCGAGGAAAGAATTGAAGTCTGCGGTTGAGAAGTTTATTATGCGAGTTTTTGAGTCGCTTTGCTCGCAAATGCATTTTACATCAGAAACAAAAATTTCCTTTGCTTTGCCTGGCTTAACCCACGCTTCCCATGTTGAAGGGCCAAGTTGCTTGAGCAAAAGGATTTCCGCTTTGCCGCCGTGCCTGGTTTTTCCGAGGAGCCGTGCCGGAATTACCTGAGTGTTATTTACAACTATGCAGTCTCCCGCTTTGAATAAGTCTATTATTTGACTGCTTTCCAGAATTTGCAAAGGACCGCCGTTTTTTGGGCAATGCAAAATTTTGGTTTTCCCTTTNCCNGCGGTTTTCTGCGCTATAAGCGAAGGCGNNAATGCAAAGTCGTAATCTGCCAGGTTATAGCTCAATGTTTTGCCCTCACTCTAAATCTGGTTTCCAAATATACTCCGAGCGAGTCTTGCACGCCAACGCGATGCTCGCCGCTACCAATTGTCACTGCCATTTTGTGTTCGCCCTTTGTGCTGCCCAAAAACTCTCCGTTCAAAAACCAGTGCAGCTCGGCATCTCTTTGCTTGTGAGCGGCAATAGCTACAAAACCCATAGAGCTCAGCGCATCGCTGCTTGGCAAAAAAAGCCTCGCTTCGTTTTCTGGGTAAATAATAGAAAATTGAATTTCCTCTTTCTTGGCTGGGCAAAGCGGATTGTGCAAAGGTTCGGATTTCGGCTCCTTGCCCAATTTTCTCATCTCCCTTCTGATCGCCGGCGTATAATGCTCTTCAACCACTCGCAAAGTATCTTCCATATCCCAGCACAAACTGCAGACTTGAAAACCGGAGCTTTTTGAAATTATTATCTCTTTGTGGAACGAACAGGTTTTGTTTTGCATCTGGTTTATTGGAAGCTGAGCGTTTTTTTTATGCGGGCAGAATTGCTTTGCCTTGTAGCCGCTTAGCTCGCAGATTTCGACATTTTCAGCGTTAGCAGGCATGGCGGTTTTGGCAAATGTTGTTGTTAAATTATTGAACAGGGAAAACAAAAGCGGAGCCGCTGTTGCGCTGCCGCTCATATCCGGTATTGAACCTCCTGCAAAATTGCCAACCCAAACGCCGATTGTCCATTGCTCATTGCCCCCCACCGCCCATGCATCTCTTGAACCATAGCTGGTACCGCTTTTCCAAGATGTGGGAGCTTCGGTTGCTACTAGCATTTGCCTAATATGATACGATGTTATCGGTTGCAATAATTGTTCGTTTTTCTCCGAATTAAAATTTTCAATCCAAACCAAATCCGTTCTTTTGCCGTCATTCATCAGCATTGAATACAGCGGAACCAATTCCTGCAAAGACGCTTCTCCCCCGCCAAGAATCAGCGAAAGTCCGTAATGTTCGGGCGAGCGAAACAAGCCTTTGAGCCCTGCGCTTTTAAGCCAAAAATGAAAATCTTCAACTCCGTAATCGGATAAAATTCTAACTGCAGGAACGTTGAGAGAGCGAGAGAGCGCATCTTTAAGCGGCACAATTCCGCTGAAACTTCTGTCTGCATTGTAGGGCGAAAATCCTCTGAACCATGTTGGAATGTCTTCAACAAGGCTATACGGCGTATATGGGCCACGCTCTATTGCGAGCGCATATAAGAACGGTTTTAGAATGCTGCCCGTGCTGCGATGAGCGCGCACTCCGTCTATCATCCCTTTGGAAAGCGTGTCGTAATAGTCGAGCGAGCCGAGGTATCCTCTGATTTTTCCGGTTTTTGTTTCAGCGATTAAAACGGAGAGATTAATATTTGAATATTCTCTTATCTTTTTCCCGTAATTCCTTGCTATTCTTTCCAAGCGTTCTTGAACTTTGCTATCTATTGTCCCGTGCAAAACTGTTTGCTCAGAGAATAATGAGAGAACAGCTTCTGCGTAGTGCGGAGTTTTGAATCTCCAATTC
Source organism: Candidatus Fibrimonadales bacterium (assembly GCA_009788135.1). Lineage (GTDB taxonomy): Bacteria > Fibrobacterota > Fibrobacteria > Fibrobacterales > Fibrobacteraceae > Fibrimonas. Next base: position 1,922 of record WQSA01000135.1, on the reverse strand, counting down.
GCATTTATTTTTGGCAACGGTTCTTCCAAAGCAGCGCTGAGAATCGACTCATCTTTTATAAGNGATTTGAGCAGATTATTTCTTCGTTTTAAAAGCGCTTCTCTTTCTTTTGTCAANTTNAGCGCAGANGGTTTGTTTGGGAGCANAGCCAAGAGCGCAGCTTCTGCCCAGGTTAGCTGTTCGGAGCTATGCCCAAAGAATCTCCAGCACGCAGTTTCCACTCCAACAACGTTTCCACCCATCGGAGCTATGCTCGCATATTCCGCAAAGATTTTTTCTTTGCTCATCCAGATTTCCATTCGCAGAGCCGTATGAGTTTCGCGCAGTTTTGCGAAAAAAGTCCGGTTGCGAGGATTTTGCAACCGTGCGATTTGCATGGTTATGGTGCTCGCTCCGCTTGCGATTTTGCCCGCTTGCAAATTTTGCTTTACGGCTCTTGCCACAGCGATGGGGTCTATTCCAAGGTGATAGTTGAATCTTTTGTCTTCGAAGTGCAGAACGGCAGTTTTGTATTTGTCCGAGATTTTTTCGCTTTTCGGGAATCTGTATTGCTCGTCTTTGTTCAACCAAACTCTGAGAAGCTCGCCTTGGCTATCGAACAGAATTTTGCTGCAATCGCTCTGAATTTGCGGCGGTATTAGGAGCGTGAAACCGAAAATAAGGAAAAGAATGAGGAGAATTTTCTTGAACATTATTTACCCGTATTTCTCTCCCAAAAAACTCCACCGGAATAACCCTGAATGTTTTTGTCAAGTTCGGCCATTGCGAGCCGTTTTTCCGCTAAGCAGCAGTATTCTTCATTTATTTCAATGCCTATAAAATTCCTATTCAATTTTTTTGCAACAACAGACGTTGTGCCAGAACCTAAAAATGGGTCCAATACAATGCCTTTTTCTGGACAACTGGCCAGAATTAATTTTGCTATGAGTTTTTCCGGTTTTTGCGTTGGATGATCTGTATTCTCAGGCATTGACCAATATGGCACTGAGATATCATCCCAAAAATTTCCAGGGCATGTTAATCTAAAATTCCCATCTTCAGTTTCTTCCCAATCTTTCGGCTTGCCGTTTTCTTTGTATGGCGCAACAACTTTTCTCTTTAGCTTAACAGATTCTACATCAAAATAATAATCATCGCTTTTTGTGCCAAACCATATATCTTCGCATGCATTTTTCCAATTAGCCTTGGCTCCTCTGCCTTTTTCTCTTTGCCAGATTATGCGATTTCTAACCTTAGTATATTTTTTCATAATTTTATACAGAGCAGCGGTGCATTTCCAATCGCCACATAAATAAACAGAGCCTGTTGGCTTGAGCGAATCAATTATTTTTGGGAACCAGGTCTCCAAATATTTCATATAATTTTCATCATCCATCTCTGAAAATTTAAGTCCGTTGAAATTTTTGCTCAAATTGTAAGGAGGGTCAACCACCAGCAAATCTACAAAGTTTTTCGGCAATTTATCCAATACATTTAACAGATCCGCGCAAATTGTTTTGTTTATTATGTTATTTTTATCTATGGTTCTAACTATTTTTTTTGCATAAAAATTTGCCTCCTTCTGAGAAAGAGCAATTGTTTGATTTCTAGGCGCACGTTGCTTTTGAGATGCGTTCATAGGAAGAGTAAGATAGAAATTTCTATATTTCCAAATCAATGCTCCAATCCACTCCCTACAAATACGGTTTTGTAACCGACATTGAAACGGAGTCCTTTGAAAAAGGACTATCTGAGGAGATCATTCGCAGAGCGAGCCGCATTCGCAAAGAGCCGGAATTCCTTTTGAACTTTAGGCTGAAAAGCTATGAGAAATTTTTAACCATGAAACCACCGACTTGGGGCGAACTCAAATTTGAGCAAGTCGATTTGCAAGACATAGTTTATTACAGCGCACCGAAAAACAAAAAAGAACACGCAAGCAT
>WQSA01000134.1 GCA_009788135.1 Candidatus Fibrimonadales bacterium | reverse complement strand
TTTAATTTTTCTTTTGACTTAATAAGTTCAACTCTCATATCTACGTCAGTTTTTACGTTTGCAAACATTCCTGGAGATTTTTCTCTGATCGCTGCAAGCAAGCCTGTTATTTCTTTGCTTTCGGCTAAAAAACTTCCGAGAAGATTTCCGCTCATAGTTTCGTAAAGTTCCACGCTTAGGGTTAGCAAATCTCCCAATTGACCGATATATCCTTGAGTGATATATTCTGCGCCTATAGCCCTGCCAATATCAACAGCGCAGGCTTCGGCAAGGCATATTCTTTCTTCTTCGTCTGGCGGCAAGAGTTGCAAAACATTTTCTCTGGTTAGAATTACATATCCTGCTCTCGGCAAAACATTGCGAGCATTGTTGCGAAGTTCGTCTGTCATATATCGGGATGCCGATATTTCCAATTTTACATCGCCCATTGGCACTATTTCAAGTACTGCTATTGTATTGGCGGCATACGCCGTGGCAGCTAAGAGAAAGACCATAATGTAAATTGGCCTGGGCATAGAGCAAAAAATAGAAATTAAAATTACCATCTAAACATTTTCAGGCCAAGGATGCCTCGGATAGCGACCCCTCAATTCTTTGCGCACCTGCGGATAAGTATTCTTCCAAAAATCGGTTAAATTCCAAGTCTTCTGAACAGTGCGGTAATTCGGGGCAAGAATATCATAGCGAACTTTCAAACGCCCCTCCGCTATAAAATGCTCGCCCTGCATACCGATAAAATCACCAATTCTAGCGGAAAGCTCAACTACTTCCGAACTATATAAATACCTCGCTCGCTTCAACGAACTCGGAAAATTTTTATGCAGCCACTCAAGCCAATAAACCCCAAAATACTCCTCCAGAATTTTTCTGTACCGCTCCTCGCTCAAATCGCGCAGCAAAAAAATACCGCTGCAAAACTCATCCATAATCAAAGCCAAATCCTCTTCGTCAAACTTCGGAAAATTATGCTCAGGGAAAAGCTGAGATGCAAGCTTCATCTTTGCAAGCAAAGCCAAATTCGCATCTGTTTGCCACTGACTTGTGAAATCTTCTTTTTCCATCAACGCTTTCCACGCTGCAGAAGTTTGTCCTTCCAAAGATTTTCGCTCGGAACATTCCTCTTTGCCAAAAGCGCTAATTCGCATCGCTGCAAACTGATTCCCCTTCCACTGCAACTCCAAACGAGACTCGGATTTTTCCAGATATTTCTCAGGAACAGGAGCGTAAAGCCTCGCTGTTGTTTTGTTGCCGCCACGCATTAAGCCCAGAACCAGAATTGCTTTTTCCTTAGACTCGCAAAAAACAGAAATGCCTTCTTTGGTTTTGTATGACTGCTCGCTTTTATATGCGAGCGCATTGGGAAAAACGGATAATAGAAATTTTATAGCGTCTTTTTCTCCGTTCCCGGCAAAACGCAACAATTGTTCGTAATGCAATTTTTCTTCGCGCTGCCATTTTTCCCTGTCCTGCGCCAAATGTAAAATATTGCCGCTCTTGTTTTCGCTCTCCAAAATCACGGCTATAGCCAGAATTTCCTTTGACACCGTTTTTTGCAACGCAATGGCACGGGCCAATTCCAGAGATTGCACGGGGACTTGCAAAGTTTTTCTGCCCAGCTCTGTTATCTTATTGCCTTCTGCCAGATTTTCTGGCAAAACTATATCTTCTTTTATTTTATCGAGCAACTTTATCTCTTTGCCCAAATCCGTTTCCAATAGAATTTTCTGCAACGCAAATCTCGCCAAATCTATGCGCTCAATCTCCGGCTTAATCGCTTGCGCAAAGTTTGCCTCTTCTCGCTCGCTCCACAAGCGTATGCACAAACCTTTTTGCATGCGACCCGCTCTGCCTGTTCTTTGCACAGCGTTTTGCATTGCAATTCTGGAAAGACGAAGCGTTCTGAGCCCCATTTCATCAAAAGCAACTCGCTCAAAACCGGAATCTATAACCGCTCTAACATTTGGAATTGTAAGCGAAGTCTCTGCAATGTTCGTTGTGAAAATAATTCTCGTATCTGAACCAGGCTCAAAAATCTTTTCCTGATCTTCTTTAAGCTGGCCGCCAAAAAGAGAAAAAAGCTCTGGGCAATTTTTGCCCAAGCTCTCCGCAACTCGTTCCCTGCATTTGGCAATTTCCGCCTTTCCCGGCAAAAACACCAAAATCGTTCCGCCTATATTGTTGTATATAACTGTTTTAACGGCACGCACAACGTCATCGCATTCCTGATGTATAATTTCCACGGGAAAACCCGGATTCTCAATTCGCAAACACTTAACGCCCAAATATTTTTCCAACGACTCCCTTTCCAATTCCGCAGAAAGCACCGCCACTCTTTGCCCCTTTGCAAGCATGGCTCCCAACAGCAAATCCATCTCTGCCCTTCGCTCATGGAATTCATCGAAAATAACCCAATCCCAATTCTCAGACATCTCCGCTAAAAAACTTCCATAAGTCTGGAATAAAATTCTCGTATTTTTGCTCACCTTGCTTTCAAAACGAAATTTGTAACCTACGGCATCGCCGCAAACCCTTGATAGAAATTTTGCCAACTCCCTCGCCGCCAAGCGACGTGGCTGCAAAACCAAAACGCGACCCGTTTCGCCCGCTAAAAACCAGGGTAAAAATGACGATTTGCCTGTGCCAGTTGGCGCAGTCAATAGCAATGGGGATTGCAACGTTAATGTTGCAATCGATTTGGCAAGCGGTAAATCCGTTAATATTACAGTTTTCTGTTGCCCCTGAACATCGCCCACAAGAAACCGCCGTGTTCGGCATTCGCCATAATGGTAGAAGCGTTGCTATCTGTGCTAAGCGTAAGTGCCGCTATAAGCGCAGCCTGCTCCTCTTCTTCCACCGTATGAATATTTTCCAGAACTTCGCTTATGCGATTCTCGTAAATCATTTGCATGCCGGTCCACTTAAGATTCAGGAAATCCGGATGCTTTAACACGCCGCGCAGGAATGGAAGCGTTGTGCTTATGCCCTCTATGCGAAAACTGGAAAGCGCAGACTCCATATGTGAAACAGCCTTTTCCCTTGTGCTTGCATACGCCATAATCTTTGCCAAAACAGACTCGTAATTGGAAGAAATTGTATCTCCGGAAACAAAGGGGCTCTGAACAACAATTCCATCGCCATAAGGGAAGAACATGCGTTCTATCTTTCCCGGAGTCGGCGCAAAATTGCTGTAAGGATCCATAGCGTCTATGTTCACCGCAATCACAGAACCCTCGCACCTGATGTTTTCTTTTTGCAAAAGCAATGACTCGCCGGAATGCAATCTTATTTGCTCACGCAAAACATCAACGCCAGTCAGCAAGTTTGTAACTCCATAAAAATGCTGAACGTTTTCCTTTACATCCAAAAGATAAATATCATTTTCGGAAACAAAGAACTCAATATTTGCATAACCCACAATGCCAAGACCTTCTATCAAAGCGGGAAGCATGGACATGATTTTGCCCCTAGTCTCCTTTGAAAGATACGGGCTCGGGCTTTCTACGAGCAATTTGCGAAAACGGAATTGAACAGAACCTTCCAGCTCCGGGAAAATTATATGCTTCCCGTTTTTGTCTCGCAAAATCGGAAAAGATATTATATGCGGATAAGTAAGGGTCTTTTCCAAATAAAGACATTTTTCATAGCCAAATCGCTCGCATTGGCGAAGCACGCTTTCTATGGCCGTTTGCAATTCTTCAGGGCTTTTGGCTTCTCTAATGCAACGGCCGCCGGCAGCGCCAGCAGCTTTTACCATCAAAGGAAAGCCTATGCTATCAGCCTCGCTAGACAATGCCGAAACATCGTCAAAAACCACGCTGTGCGGCAAAACCGCTATACCGGATTTTAATGCGACTTCGTTCAGCAGTTTTTTCTGCTCGCCCGTGCTGCGGCCTTTTGTGAGCCAAGTAGAAGATATCAAGGCAATGCCGTACTCGGACAATTTTTTGTTCAGCTCAGAGCTTGTCGCCAAAAAACCATAGCCGGGATGCACAGCATCTACCTTGCACTCAACAGCAGCTTGCACAATCTGCTCAACGTCCAGATATGGGGAACTTTTTTTGCTGGAGCTGATCACATAAGCTCGAGTTGCCTCGCGTACGCCTACCTGATTGAAATCCCCTTCTTCGCAAAGAGCCACAGCCTCTGCGCCCAAGCCTTTGATGGCTCTGACGCATGCCGCTTGAATAAGACCTCTATTTGCTACTAAAACTCGCTTATACATGCTATCCTCCTAATAAATTATTCCCATAAAATTCTCGGCCAATCCTTGCCCTCTGCTCCAATTAAAAGAAGAGGCTTCAACTTATTGTCCATAAGAATTGTTTTGGGGAAAATAATATCTTCGCTGCCGGTGCTCAAACCGGTATTCTTTAGAATATTGCCAAATTTGTCCAGAACAACAGGCCATTTATCGCTGCCGTTCTCCTTTATCCAGCTCTGAATAGCAGGATAGTCAAACTTTTTTTCGCCCGCATTTACCAAAATAACAAGCACTCCGTTTTTTTCCAACTCGGCTTGGCTTTCGCGCAAGCGGACAACGCCTTCCTTGCAAGGAACGCACCAGGTGGCAAACAGCACCAGAGCAACTCTTTTTGTTTGCGGCCCCACAAGACCTTCCAAATGTTTTTTGGAAAAAGGATCCTTGTCGCCTTTGTCTCTGGCCACAAACCAGGGAAATGCATCTTTTTGCAATTGCGCTGGCAATGGAAGTTTTTGGGAACGCTCCAATTCGTCGGCAGCGGCGAATGAGAGCGTGAATGATAAAAGCAATAATGCTAAAATGTTCTTTTTCATAATTATTTCCTCAAAGCCTGAAGCATGCTAACGCAAGAATTCACATTTAAGATTTGCAAACTTTCCTGCAATTTTTGTCTTGCGGCACCTTCTTCTTTGCCAGAAGAATTCATTGACGGGAAATTGCATTTATCCACTTGCGAGCCGCTGCAAGCTGTAATGGTTATCTGCGGGGTATAGCTGCATTTCACGCTGCCAAGTTGGGACGGAGGGCAATTTGGCTTTGACGAAGCGATAACTTTATATCCGTTGCCGCTGCAACCACCGGTTTTTAAACCTGCCATAGACAATTTGTTAAATAAAATCTTTCCTGTTTCGTCACCATTGCCAACCCAGAAAAGCTCCTTTCTCTGGCTTGCGGCTGCAGAGGCGGCCGCAGATGCCGCTCGTTTTTCAGCATCCTTTGCAGCGAGAGAATCAAAAATGCCTCGAGTTTTCGCTTCGTTTTCTTTTCTCATTGAGTCTGCAACAAATGCAGCGCGTACATCAGCAGCTAGCTTAATTGAATCTTGAACTGCTACAGCTCGTTCTGCATCCTTAGCCGCTTTCATCGCAGCTTCCAAAGCTTCTTTTTGTTTTGCCTGAATAGAAGTAACCAGAAACGCTATTATTCCGGCTATTATAAGTGCCAATACGCCTACTATATGTTTTTTGTAGCGGTGCGTGAACTTGGGCTTTGAATCCAAATAGAGCGGTACCTTGTTTTCAAATATTTCCTTGAATTCTTTTTCCGTTATCTCTATAGCATTCATTTCAGCGATTTCTTTAACTTCCGGGGGCAGATTGTTTGGAAAGCGAAAATCCCTTTTTATAATTGGAATTATGTTTTTGCGCAAAGTCAAGGCGTTTTTCAATTCCAAGTAGCACCAGTCTTCGTTCAAAGTATCTTGAGATACAAGCTTTGCATCGGGTTTAATATTGCCTTTTTCGTCCAAGCTGCCAGGCTCAAAGAACCTCTCGTAATAGCTAGGCTCAAATATCACCATAAAATCTATGCAACCCTGCAGCCTTGTCCTCAGGGTATCCGTGAATTTGCCTTTGCCCAAAGTATCTATATCAAAAGAGACGTAATAACCCTGTTCTCGCAATTTTATGTCAACTAGCCTTGCTGTTTCCACGCCGCCTTTGCGACGGTAGGATATAAAAATATCATATCTTTGTGCCATAGCGCTATAATATAGAAAACGCCTGAACCATGATTGTCAGGATTAAAATGTAAACACATGTTTGCAAAATGCACTGATATGCAAACACTTGTTTGCAAAATGATGTGTTTTTGCCCTTTTTTCTAAAAACGAGGTTATATTTATAGCTGAAATTTTCAAAACAGGAGTTTTTATGAGCAAAAAGGAAACCATTAGCGTGCAGGGAACGGAAGTTGTTCTTTTACCGCACAATAGGGAAGATTACATATCTTTAACGGATATGGCTAAACACAAAAATGCTGAGGCAACTGGGCTTGTTATAGCCCATTGGCTTAGAACTCGCTATACAATAGAGTTCATTGGCATTTGGGAAAAGGTCAATAATCCAAATTTTAATGTTACCGAATTCGGTAACATTAAAAACGAAAGTGGCAGCCAAAGCTTTGTGATCACCGTAAAACAATGGGTAGAACGTACCAACGCCATAGGCATAATTGCCAAGCCAGGTCGCTATAATAGCGGTACTTATGCTCACAAAGACATTGCGTTTGAATTTGCTTCTTGGATAAGCGCAGAATTCAAATTTTACCTTATCAAAGAATTCCAACG
>WQSA01000133.1 GCA_009788135.1 Candidatus Fibrimonadales bacterium | reverse complement strand
CCTTGTACAGCTAATTCACGCTGACGTTGCATAAGGTTAGAGACTTCTGCGAGACCGCCTTCAGCTATCTGCAATGCGGCTATGCCGTCTTGAGCATTCTGCTTGGCTTTTCCGAGGCCACGAATCTGGCCTCTCATTTGCTCAGACATAGCCAAACCAGCAGCGTCGTCTTGGGCGCGGTTGATTTTTAAGCCTGTTGAGAGTTTTTCGAGTGACTTGCTCATTATGCCGTTGTTTTGATACAAAGCATGCTGAGTCACCATTGCGCGAACGTTATGGTTGATTTGCATAATGTTGACCTCCATGTAATAGTTTAACCATCGGCTTCCTTGCCTCAGGCGCCAAGCCCTTTCCAGCACTCGCTGGCAACTTAGGTTTTGGCTTTTAGTCCTTTTACTTTGAATTATCGGCGTTTTTTGAAATCCCTTTAGCGATTTTTTTTATTTTTTTATTTTACTGAATTTTAGGAGAGAATTAATATGAGTCGCAAAGAACGCAGGGCTAAAGCCCGCAGAGAGAAAATAGAGAACCTGCACAAGCCTGTCAAGGCTAACAACGGGGTGCTGATAGCCATTGCCATAGCTGCCGTAATTATAGTGGTTGCAACTTACGCTATAAGACTGGGTGGCAATTAACTATATTACAGCTATGAAATTTCTCGCTCAAAAATCAGTTCTATCGCCGGCGCTTGCTGCCGCTAAGTTGGTTGTGCCTGCAAAGCCTGCCATTGCCATAGCAGGTTGTTTTTTGCTACGCCTAAAAGATGATAACCTCGAAATTACGGCAAATGACCTAACAGGCCTTGGGCTTTGCTTGAATATTAAGGTGGAAGGCGAACAAAATGGGGAAATAGCCGTTTCTGCATCGGATTTTGCCGATACCGTGTCCAACGCTCCGGATGGGGAGCTTTCTGTTGCTGCAAGCGGATTGAACCTAACCGTTTCTTGGGGCGAAGAACGAGATTCAGACCTCACGGGTAGAAGCTCCGAAGATTTTATCAAAACTCCAGACATTGAACCGGACAATTATGTAACGCTTAAGGTACCAGCTCTTAGCTTTTTGCTCTCAAAAGTAGCCTTTGCCGCAAGCAAAAACAGCGACAACCGCCCTTCGCTAACCGGCATTCTGCTGGAAGCGGAAGAATCCAGAATGGTTTCCGTTGGCACAGACAGCCACCGTCTTTCAAGAGTGTATGTTCAGCCAGAAGCAGAAGAGCCATTCTCGCTATCTCGCTCATCGATAGTTCCTCCTCGCGCAATTCAAGCTTTGCTTCAGGCTACCAACGCTGTTGGAGATGCAGAAGCCTCAATCTTAATGGGATTCTCGGAAACGCATTTAAAATTCCAAACCCCAAATGCAACGATTGTGGCAAAACTGTTGGAAGGCCCATATCCGGCATGGCGGCCTGTTATCCCGAAAAACCTGCCAATTTCCATTAAATTCAACACGGCAGAAATGCTTGAAATTCTGCAAAGAGTAAATGTTGCTGCAGACAAAACGACCCACAATGCGAGGCTCACCGTTCAAGATTCAACCATAAGAATCTCAGCCGTAGGCTCCAGGCGCACCAGGGAAAAAATATCGTGCATATACGAAAATCCGGAAAGCAGCGAGCCTTTGCACTTGGGAGTAAACGTTAGCTATCTCATAGAAATCCTGAAAGTTTGCGGCTCAGACGAAACCGAGATTTTGGTGAATGGCGAACATTCTCTTTGCGAAATTTTACCCGCTGGCGGAGATAGCGAATTGCTATTCTTGCTTATGCTTGTTAGACTGGCTGAATGAGTAAAACCAAAATACCCGAAAACATAGGCCAATACTCAGTGCAAGACTGCATTGGGCAAGGCTCCATGGGCGAAATCTGGCTTTGCCACGACCCTTCGCTGGATAGAATGCTGGTTGTAAAGCGCATGAGGCTTGCGCTGCGAGGCGTTGAAGACCTCGTTCAGAGATTCAACAGGGAAGTCCAGGTTTTGGCCGCTGTGAACCATCCCAACATAGTTCAGGTTTACGGTTATTGGATGGAAAAAGGCCAGCTGAATTTATCCATGGAATTTATAAATGGCTGGAGTCTCAAGCAAATTCTGGATAAGGCTCGCAAATTGCCGGTTTGGGTGGCTTGCGCCGTGCTGTGGGATTGCTTGAGCGCTCTTGTGCATGTTCATTCTCGGCATTTCGTGCATAGAGATTTGAAACCTGGCAATATAATGGTTGATTTTGCTGGGCGAACCAAGCTTTTGGATTTTGGAATAGCGAGGGTTGAGAATCAGGATATAACGCTCCCGGGGACAATTATAGGCACAACGGCTTATATGAGCCCTGAGCAGGTGAGAGGGGAGACTGCAACCGAATTATCCGATGTTTTCAGCCTTGGAATTATAATGTTTGAAATGCTTACTGGCAAGCATCCTTTCAGGGACGAAAATCCGGAAAAGACTTCAAAGAACATTCAGTGCAAAAAGATTTCCCCCATTGATTTTACGGAAGGCGTTCCTAACGATATTCGCCGTTTGGTGAGCAAAATGCTGGCAAAAGACGCTGGAAAAAGAATAAATTCCGCTTATGCCTGTTTGATGGAGCTGGATTCCATTATGAGGGGCTTGCCGCGCGAGCTTTCGCATTCGCTGAGCTTGTGGCTCCGATCCGTTCGCAAAGAATTGCCATTGCCAGCTCCGCCCAAGTGGAAAAGGAGTTTATTTTCTATATTTATTTGAGACATAGATTTTGGCCACAAACATGAAAAATGCTCAAATTGCAGAAGAAGGTGTACGGCACCAGTTGCCGCCATTCAGTAAATACGTTATTTTCTCAATCACGTTGTTTATAGCTATTCTTGTGATTGGGGGAGCGGCTTTTTTATTTTCAATGCAAAAGATTACCAGAAGCAACAAAGCGATTGAGCTGACCAAGTTGCTTGAACTTGAGAAAGTAAAACTTGAAACTGCCGTGGACAGGGAAATAGCAATTGTTTTGAAAATGGCCAGCTCGCCGCTGATTCAGCGTTATTTTGAAAGACCTTCCAACCGGGAATTGGAGAGAATTGCGCTTGGCGAAATAAATTCCTACCGCGCTGCTGTTAAATCCAATTCTATTTTTTGGATAAGCGATGCGAACAAAATGTTTAATATCAATGACCAGGCTCCGTACAAGTTTGATATAAACTTGCCCGAAAATGACTGGTATTCTTCGACCCTTAACAAAACGGAAACCTACAATTTCAATATCATCCGCAACACCAATTTGAACACCATCAGCCTTAGGATAAACGCTCCTGTTTTCAACAGTTCGCGCAAATCCATTGGAGTGGTAGGTACCAACATAGGTCTTTCCGCATTTATAAGTTCTGTATATAATAAAGGCGACCGCAACAGAGCTAAAATTTATTTCTTCAACGCTCTTGGAGAAATTACCGGAGCTGAAAATATAGGATTGATTTCCGGAAAAAAGAACATAAACGAGGAACTTCACTATATAGAAGATGATGTTCTCGCCAAAGCAAAAAGCCTTGCGGCTGGCCAGGTGCAAACTTTTGTTGTGCAGGAAGGGCTTGCTGCCGTGATAGCCATACCTATGATAGAATGGTATGTAATTGCAGTTATGCCGGATAGCATTGACGACTTTAAGACTGCTGTTTCGGTGTCTTTTGTTGTTGGCATGTTTCTGATTGCGTTTATACTGGTGCTCACTTGCGTTTTTGTATTCAGGCTTCTCAAATCGTTGCAGCAGGCTATGGATTCCATAGAAGATCAGCATAGAATAATTATGGCTGGAATCAATTATGCCAGCGAAATACAGAAGAACCTGTTGCCTCCCAGCCGCATTTTGGTAAATGCGTTTTTTGATTATTCAGTGAAATGGGAACCACGAGATGTTGTGGGCGGCGATATATATTGGGTGAAACATTTTGACAAAGGCTCTGTATTGTGCGTGTGCGATTGCACAGGCCACGGTACGCCGGGCGCTTTGCTGACCATGCTTGTGATGTCGGCTTTGGAGTCTTCTGTATGGCCTACCAGTTGCCATGATACCGCTGGCATAATATGGAATATAGATGCAAGGCTCAGAAGCGTTTTCAACGTAAGCACTTCTGGCATAAAGGATGGTTGCGATATTGCGGTCCTGTTTATAGCCAATGATGGAAGCATAAATCTTTCTTCCGGGCATATCAATGTTTTTATATGCAATGGCAAAAGCGTGCAGAGAATCAAGGGTCAGAATATTTTTGTGGGCGAAGGCAGCTTGAAAAGCAAAGAAGAGATAAAAATGATGCGCGTTCCATTTAACCCCGATAATAAATTCTACATTGCTTCTGATGGGTTGTTTGACCAGCCTGGCGGAGAGAACCTTGATCCATTTGGATACAAGAGGTTTGAGAGGCTTATATTGGAAACCCACGCAAATGATCATAGCACAATATCCAATAGAATATGGTCCGCATTTGAAGAATATCGTGGTGCAGAGTCAAGAGTTGACGATTTTGAATTGGTAACGTTCCAGCCGCAAATACGGAGGAAAGAGAATGTCTAATAACACTGAACCGGATTTATTTGAGCATGAACAGCAGATATACGACAATGCTGTTATGCATGCAGTGGAAGTTCGCAAGGGCGTTTCTTTGGGTTACGAAGAATACACGGAGTTGGTGAAGGAATACGGCAAGCTGTTGAAGCTTCTTCGCAGAGCCACGCGCTTGGCAGACAGGACCACGACTGATTTATATGAGAGCAACTTGGATTTAACGGACAAGGTTAATTTCGATGCTTTGACGGGGATTTACAACAGGCGCTATATGGAAGACTGCTTAAAGCGCACCATAAGCACCATAACGCGTTCCGGTGGCGGAAAGTTGAGCGTTTTGATGCTGGACGTGGACCATTTCAAGAAATACAACGATACTTACGGCCATATAATGGGCGATAGCTGTTTGAAAGCCGTTGCGGAGGTGCTTAAGGGAAGCATAACAAGAGTTGACGATTTTGTGGCCAGATATGGCGGAGAGGAATTCGTTGCCATTCTGCCGAATACAAGCGAGGGCGGCGCTCACAAGGTCGCAGAGAGGATTCTTGCAAATATGGTATCTCGTTACATTCCTCATGAAAAGAACGATGCTGCAAAATGCGTCACGGTTTCAATAGGATATACAACCGGAAATGTAAGGCTTGCTCAGAGCGGCACTGATTTTATAAGGCGTGCGGATGAAGCATTGTATATGTCCAAGCAGAGCGGCCGCAATAAATGTACTTATTTAAATTTTAGGGAGGACAGAACATGAATTTTAACATACGTCAGTATAGCCAGATGCTGGCAGATCATAACATTGAAGTCATTTACAGCGGTCCAATTTGGGCAGGCGGCATAGATGGCATGGCGGAGATGTTGCAGAAGCGGCTTGAATACGAGGATTTGCCGTTTAGCGCTTCTCAATCCGTTTTCTCGGTATTTGTAGAACAGATGAACAATATGCTTATGTATTCTGCGGAAAAGGATCGCCAAAAGGACCCTGATGGCAAAGAGGTTGAGACTTCGAAAGGGATATATATTTTAGGGATTAAGGATGCAACATACTTTGTTCAAACGGGAAATGTTGTGACTCCAAACAGCGCAAACATCCTCAAGACCAGGATAGATCACCTCAATACGCTTGATAAAAAGGCGTTGAGGCAGTTTTACAAGCAGCAGATGATGGCAGAAAACGACAATCCTGAGAGCAAGGGTGCTGGAATTGGGTTAATTGAGATAGCTAGGCGCTCTTCTACTCCAATCAAGTATCAGTTTGAAGATCTTGATAATGGGTTACTATATTTTACNATGTATGTTACAATTAAGCAGGGAGGAAAAGAATAATGGCATTTCGCTTGGAAAGAGAAAAGGCAACCTCAACGCCTTACGTTTTGATAGATGAGGAAAAGAAATACATGAAGCTGGAAGGCAGATGTTTCCACGAGAATGTAGCTGGTTTTTTCAAGGATGTAAATGAGTGGCTTGATGCTTATTTAGCATCGGATTTCGATACATTTACCTTTGACTGCGCCATAAGCTATTTCAACAGCTCCACAACCAAGCTGTTGCTCAACATGTTGCTGAAGATGAACAAGTACGCTTCGGAAACAAAGAAGGTAATTGTGAACTGGATTACAACCGAAGACAACGAGATTATGGTTGAATGCGGCGAAGACTTCAGGGAAGACATGGACAATCTGCAGTTCAATATGGTGATAATGTAGGATCAATTATCAGGGCAAAGTTACAATGGCGAGCTTAGAGAGTGAACCTCTCTAGAGAAATTTGTATTTTTATAACAAAATGGAGATTGAGCAAAAATGGCAAAAAGTTCAGTAAAAACAGTAAAGGATTTTATGCTTTTAAAGGTAAAGAATAGAGCCGACGTAGGAAGGTTGATGTCATTTGATAATGACGATTATTTCATTGATAAAGTAAAATTCAAAACACCGCCGAATTTGGAGAAATACAAAAAAACCGCAGAATATAAGGAACTTTGCATAAGAAAATAAATTATGAAAGAATCTACGTTTTTTGATATATGGGAAT
>WQSA01000132.1 GCA_009788135.1 Candidatus Fibrimonadales bacterium | reverse complement strand
AAGGCAGAGAGGCTTGAAGATGCGGAGAATTATTTGAAAAGTTATTATTATTCGAATGGCAATACAGTCGTTTATGGCTCTAAATTTGATTCGACTCTTGTCCAACTGCATTATTATTATATAGGGCTTTATGATGGAAGGCCATATAAATATTGCGAATCAGGAAAAACAGGCGAGGAAAGAAGCCTGGCTCTTGCAGACAAACGAGCGGGTTATTACGACTATGGCAAATATACTTTCTGTTTGGATAAATCTGATGATGGGATTAATGACAGGATATATGTGGTAAAATGAGGTTTGCGATGAAAAAGATTTTGCTGTTTTTTGTTTTGTTTTGCGCTACTGCGATTTTTGCCCAGAATAGGGTGATTGGCTATTTTCCTCATTGGGCGCAATATTCGCAGTTCAAACCTTCGGACGTGCGCTACGAGTTTGTATCGGAAATCCGCTATGGCTATTTGACTCCCAATGGCTCGGATTTGCTCTTTGCTGACGATAGCGACAGAGGCAACTTTTTGGATTTGGTAAAGCGGGCTAAAGCCGCAAAAGTTAAAGTTACAGTTGCAATAGGCGGCATGGGCAGCGAAGCCGCTATGAGCGAAGCTTATGGTACAAAAGAATTGGCGCGGGCAGCTAGGGAATTCCAAAAAGAATACGGCGTGGATGCTTTTGAACTGGATGGCGGCATGGTTAGCGCAGAAGATTTGCGAAAATTATTGCAAATGGCAGCGGACTGGGCGAACGATGGCATTGCTGTTAGCGTTGCGGTTCCGGGAGATGAATCTTTGGCCTCGGCAATTAGCGGTGCAGATTTGAGCGGAATTGAGAACTTCTCGCTCTGGTTCACAGATCAGGCTTCCGCTGGCGATTCGCAAGTTAAGCCCAATTCAAATACAAACGAGAATATCAATGTTTTGGCCGCTTTTGCAAGCGCTGGCGTTCCAAAAAACAAGCTGGTACCCATAATTCCGTTCTACGGCAGAACTTTTTACAAAGCAAATGGGCTAGGCTCTTCTCATGAAGGCGTTGGCTCTGGAAACGAAGGCATGCTGCCTTACAAAGATGTTCTGGACAAATTCAAAGATGCTGTTACATACCAAGTTTCATTTGACGAAGCTAGCAAAAGCGAAGTTGCCGTTGGTGCAAGCGAGACCATAGTTTTCAATGGAATTCCTTCGGTTAAGGCTCTGGCAGAAACAGTTAAGTCAAAAGGATATGGCGGCATTGCAGCCTTTGACATTTCTGGCGACCATAGGGAGCCTATTGTTTCATTGCTTGTTACAGCTGGCCAGATACTACGGCCGAGCGTTGACTATAAGACGAAGAAGAAGCGCTAAGCTCTCTTTGCGCTTTTTGAGCCATTTTTGCGGCATCTGCCGCTATTTGCCTGTCTGCTGGCGATGGGTCTGCCGGAGCAAGGGCGGCTTTGCGAATAACATCTGCTTTCCTTATGGTTGCTTCCGGAGTTTTTTCGGGGCTTGTGTCTAGATTCACATGCCCTCCGCTGGCATATCTTTTGCCATCGGGTCCGGTCACATAGTTGTAATTCGCGCCGCCACGGGCATAGCCGCCCGCTGCACTTACGTGCGCCTGCTCATGTACCTTTACTTTTTTGTCTATTTTTTCCAGTTCGTTTACTTTTCTCTGTTCTTCATCGCTTAACTCTCCCTCTCCTGCTGCCTCTTTTTTCCCCGATGCCTCTTTCTCCTTTTTTTCGCTTTTTTCATCCAAGATTTTCCACCCTTCGTCAGTCAGCGATAAATCGTAGCCATTTGTGTTTTTTCCTGGATTTTCGGTTGGTATTTTATATATAGAGACATCAGCCGCGCTTGTTGCGGGCATCATGCTTGGGGAAATTTTGATGCTTTCTACCATATATATACCTTCCTTGTTTCAGGTTATCGGCAGTTTTTTGGAAAACTTTAATAAAAAAAATTATAAATGCAACATTTGCACTTTTCCGCCAAATTCTATGCTAATGGGCATTTCCAGCTTTCCGCTGAAATCTTCGCCGTCTATTTGGATAAATTCATCGTTTTTCAGGTTTATTTCGATTTTTTTGGCTTTTATTACCGAAGTTCCGGGGCCAATGATTGAAAGCGCTTTCAAAAAGCCCCTTATGGATTTGACCTTTAAAACTTCCAGCAATCCGTCTGCCATGTCTGATTTTCCAAACGGGTTGTTTCCGCCGGCAAAACTTGGAATATTGCCCACTATAACGGTACGGTTGTTCACAAGGGCAAAGTTTTTCTTTTCGCCGGACTCGTATGTCACTTGCAATTCCCCGGCTTCCAGGCGGTAGTCTTTGTCTGCGAAAAACCGTTTTACATAGTGCAGCTTATTTTTGAACACGGAATTGCCTGCTATTCTGCCTGCAGCTCTGTCGCAGTTGAAATCGTGGGCAATGCGAGCGTCTATGCCTGCGGAAAAATAGTTTGCCATCGCAAATTTCCCGTTTATTTTCCATAAATCGAAGCTTCTGGTCTGGGCCGTAACCAGTTTGCGAACCAAATACAGCAAGCCTCTGCTCACAAGGGCTTCGTAGAGGTTTAAAACCCTGGCCAAATCATTTCCGGTTCCAAGAGGTATAAGTCCTATTTTTACATTTCTCAATTCCTCGTGCTGCAAAAGAACGTCGAACACCGCCGTTGCCGTGCCATCTCCGCCCACTGCAATCACGCACTCGGAATTTTCCAGGGCTTCTTTGACCTGCTCGTCAAAATATTCATAAATGCTGAATTCGCATTTCCATTCATGCTCGTCAAAGGCCATGGAGCGCATAATTTCAGGCAAAAAATCAAATACAAGTCTGCCTTGGCCACCGCCGCTGATGGGATTGATTAAAAAATGGAATTTTCTCGGCATAAAGTTCTTATAAATTTAGTAAAATTTTCTATTTTACTATTTACAAATGAAACTTAAAGATATAAGCTCCCCAAAAGACATAAAGGGAGCCAGTGCAAAAGAACTGGAAGCTTTGGCCGAGGAAATTAGAGCTGTTATTCTGCGGCAGGTTTCTGAACATGGCGGGCATTTGTCTTCTAGTTTGGGCACGGTGGAGCTTGCCATTGCCCTGCACTATGCTTATGATACCCCAAGCGATATTTTGATTTGGGATGTTGGGCATCAGGCTTATGCGCATAAATTGCTTACCGGACGATATGAACAATTTTCAACCTTAAGGCAGCGAGGAGGAATTTCCGGTTTTCCAAAAAGAAGCGAAAGCATTTACGATGCTTTTGGAGTTGGACATGCAAGCACGTCAATTTCTGCAGGACTGGGCTTTGCTGTTGCCCGCGACCTTTCTGAGAAAGACAATCATGTTGTTGCTGTTATAGGCGATGGTTCTATGACTGGAGGAATGGTCTTTGAAGCGCTGAACAATTCAAGGCAAACGAAACGGAATTTCACCATAATTTTAAATGACAACAAGATGAGCATAAGTCCGAGCGTGGGAGCTCTTTCAAAATATTTGAGCAAGTTGTCTGTTAAGCACAATAGCTCGCTGGAAGAGATTGGAAAATTTGTACGTTCCATTCCGGAACATGTGGGCAACAAACTCAAAGACCTTATGGAGAGCGGCAGATTGGCTCTTGAGAACATGGTGAATCCTGGTCAGTTTTTCAGAGATTTGAGCGTACGCTATTTTGGCCCTTTCGATGGGCACAACATAGAAGAATTGGTGGAAACTTTCAATGAAATAAAGAAACTGCCAGAAGTTTGCCTTATCCATATTTTAACGCAAAAAGGCAAAGGCTATGACCTTGCAACAACAAATCCTACAAAATGGCATGGCTCAGATCCATTCCACATAGAAGACGGCTCGGTAGTCATAGAAAAACCACGCCCTACGCTCACTTCGGTTTTTGGAAAGACATTGCTCACATTGGCAAAACAGGATAAAAAAATAGTTGGAATTTCTGCAGCTATGCTTGATGGCTGCGGGCTTAACATTTTGAAAGAAGACCCTGATACCGCAGACAGGATTTTTGACGTGGGCATAGCAGAGGAGCATGCGGTAACTTTTGCCGCAGGGCTTGCATGCGAAGGTTTTACTCCGGTTGTAGCCATTTACTCCACATTTTTGCAGCGCGCTTACGACCAGATTGTACACGATGTAGCTTTGCAAAACCTGCCGGTTGTTTTCATTTTAGACAGAGCCGGCTTGGTGGGCACAGACGGCCCAACTCATCACGGAGCTTTGGATTTGTCTTATCTGCGCACGATTCCCGGCATAGTAATTATGGCACCCTCGGACGAAAACGAAATGCGCAACATGATTTACACGGCCACTCAGCATAAAAGCGGCCCAATAGCATTGCGCTATCCAAGAGCGGTTACTTACACAAACGATATTCGCACTGAATTTACGGAATTGCCCATTGGCAAATTCCGCGCGGTTAGCGAAGGTTCCAAGGTGCTGCTGATAGGCGTTGGTTTTATGCTTGCCAAATGTCTTGATGCCGCTGGAGTTCTGGAGAAAAAAGAGATAAAGCCCACAGTAATAGACGCAAGATTTGTAAAGCCATTGGATATCAAAAGCTATAAAGAGCTTTTCAAGGAGCATAGCATTGTGGTTACTGTGGAAGATAATTCTATAGCGGGCGGTTTTGGTTCCGCTATTGCCGAGATTCTTTCGGAAATGAAGGATCCTCCCCGTTTGATTCGCATTGGACTTCCTGATGCTTTCGTTGACCAGGGAGAGATTGACGAATTAAGGGAAGAATTGGGGCTTTCCGGCAATGGAATTGCTGAGAGAATTATAGATTGTTTAAGCGACAAAAACGATTAAACTGAAAATATTTTCGTTTATACAAATAAATTAATGCAATAAGGCTGAGAATATAAGCTGAGGACTCAAAAACAGGCTAATTTTCAATGGTTTTTCTTAAAAAAAGTGTATTTTAAGAGTGAATTATGAAAAAATCTAGCAGCAGCAAAGAATATTCCAGAATAGACATGGCTCGTTTTTTGAAGCGAAAGGGGCTTACTCAGCAAGAATTAGCAGATAGAATTGATTGTTCGCTAGGACTTATTGGCGGTTGGTCAAGCTATCGCGGAGTTCCCAGCTACGATAAATGCATAAAGCTTTTGCAAGCCGGCATGACGGTAGCGGAATTATTTGGCGAAGATGTAGCAAAGGAAGCCAAACTTTTTCCGATAAGCATAGATGATGATTTTGAGGCTAGGGTGGGGGAGGCGGTTGTGAGCTGGTTTACCAAGAGGATTGCGGCGCAGGAAGTTTCTGCCTTGCCTGTAAATGAGAAAGCATGAGTTGCGTTATAAGGGATCTTGCGATGGCGGGTTGGTAGAGCTGGTATTTTTATTTCTTCGCCATTTTCCCAGCATTGCGATGTGAATGCTAACCGAAATGCCAATAACTATCAAAAGTATAAAGACCCATTTTGGCAAATCCGCAAAATAAAAAGTAGCACTCAATCCGGTCCACAAAAATGCTATGGAGAAGATTTTATCTTTTAACGGAAATGGGATATGGTTGGAATAGTTGTAAAGATATTTTCCGAACACTTTATTTTTCAAAAGCATATCATGCATTTTTTTTGAGCTGCGGGAAAATAAAAACGCTGCCAAAAGCAAAAAAGGAGTTGTAGGCAAAACGGGCGTTACCACGCCTATGCCGCCAAGTATTACGCAAAGAATGCCAAGTGAAATGTAAATATATTTTTTCATTGTTCAAATATAGTAAATGCGGATTAAATATGACTCTAGCGGTACGGGCTACTTTGCAAATAGTGAGCTGACAGTTGGGGGTATGGATAGCTTTTCCTCTAACGACCCGATGAGTTTTAAAGCCTCAATCGCTGCTGTTTTTGGTCCTTTAAACTTTGAATGCGACAAATTTTTGAGTTTGTCCTTAATAATTTCAAACTCGGCTTTTATAGCTTCTACTTGTATATATTCTGGCAATTCAAAATCTTCCGGCAATTCAGCCACATTGATACAACCGCAAGCTCCGCTATATTCGCAAGGCTCGCCAAAAAAACTAAAGTCAAAATCTAACGGAATGCAAAAAATTTCAACTGGCTTCTTTAATTTTCGTTTTGGAAAAATATCTCTGCAGGTGGATACTATATAGCCGACATATTTCCAACTACCTTCAACACCTGTCACCAACAAGCATATAGTATATTTGCTTCCCTGCAGCCAGCCAAAACTAGCCTTTTTCAAAGCCCAGCCCGTAAGCTCAGGCTCCGCTTTCTTTTCGACAGGTTTTTTCTTCCTGCGTTTTTTGACAACAGTAGCTTCTGCGTCAATAACATCAGATTCATGTTTTGCCGACGCTTTTGTAGCAATAGGATAAGTTTTTTTAGCCATTTTTTCCTCATTTGTAGATGTTATTGGGAGAGAATATAGTAAACAATAGCCTCTATGACAAGCTCTTTGGACTTGCCGTGCTAAAATTTTACTACATTACCCTTTGAAATTGAACGAATTTTAAGCCCGCATAGCTCAGTTGGATAGAGCAACTGCCTTCTAAGCAGTGGGTCGCACGTTCGAATCGTGCTGTGGGTATAAAATGAACAGGTCCAATACGAGC